>CAZSMW010000388.1:0-27075 GCA_964607985.1 uncultured Eubacteriales bacterium | reverse complement strand
TATTTTTGATTACAACGATTCCATCGGCGAAGCCATCGATTATTTCTTCACCAACGTTTTCCGCGAGAAAGACCAGATGGTGGTTTTAGTTGAGGGCCGGCTGCTGAATATCAAGCGCGGCGAGGGCCTTGAAAATGTCGGGGCCGATCTCAAGGAAACGCTGAAGAAATATAAGACCATCTCAACTCAACGCATTCACAAGGCCTATATGGATCTCACGTTTGAGTGCGACCGTCTGTTGATGGCGATCGGGGATGATGTAAGCCCGAACGGCGGTCCCAATTGGGAGCAGCACGTCGGCAGGTTCTATGACAATTACGCGAGGATCTGGAAAGCCTATCGGGACCAATTTCTCATGCCCGACATGGACCTCTACCAGGGACTATTGAAGAGGATCAAACCGATCGAGGCCGAGAAATGGGCGATCTGTTTTCAGCAGAGAGACCTTTTCCCCGAGCTCAAGAACCAGGGGCGGTTGGAGAGAAAACTCAACATGATCATTAACGGCCAGATCGAGCCGGAAGGGATGGTCAAGGCCCGCTTGATCGAGAGCAAGCAGAGACTCCTTCAAGAGTCCTTAGCTATATCGAAGAATTTTCCTGCCGATCGACTAAAAAATCTATTTATGGAAGCCGGCGTCACTTTTCACCTCATCTTAATGAAAACCATGAAAAGCCTCCTCTCCCAAGACCTAGATCTCAAGGAAGTCGCTCAGGACTACGAGGCGTGCTTCAAGGACATAAGCCGCTCGACCGGCGGCATCGTGGTCTTTTCCAACAGAGCTCCGGACGCCCTGAAGGAAGCAGCCGAGAAAGAAGATTACCACTATCTCCTGGCTTATCAATCTCAAGCGCCGCTCGAAGCGCGCGGAAATAATATTGAAGTGAAAGTCCGGCTGAAAGAGGCCAGGGTTTATAACCTCAAGCATGTCGTAAAATGGGAAAATCCTGCCATAGCGATCGTCGATGTCCGGATCAACCGCCATACGCTCGAATTCAGTCTCAAGAATCCCTTGAAGATCGAAACCGGAAGTGGAGCGAGGGGCCTCGCTGAAATCCGGGTGACGCTTTTTGATGAACAGTCCGATGAGGTATTTGCCGAAAGCAAAGTCATGGACACGGTGGAGGATGAGATCCATATCGCTATCAACCTGGAGAAGCTGAAGAAGGGCGCATATTTTCTCATCATCGACGCCCAGGACAAGATCACGGGCGAAAAAGACGTGTTCTCCCGCATGATTGAACTCTAGCGGCAGAGACGATAGCCCGGCCGAATCCTTCAAAGACGATCCTAGAACCAAGTGGCTCAACCGATATCAAAGAGAACACATGAGCGGCAGGAACCCTTGTCTCAATGAATGATATTAATTATAATGTTTGTTTCACGGGAGACGGACCATGATGACATATTCCGATTTTCGAAGCGACACTGTAACGAAACCCACCGACAAGATGCGCAAGGCCATGGCCGAAGCCGTGGTCGGCGACGACGTCCTCGGGGACGACCCCACCGTCCAGAGACTCGAGGCCCTGGCCGCCGAGGTCATGGGGAAGGAAGCCGGGCTCTTCTGCCCGTCCGGGACGATGGGCAACTCGATCGCCGTTAAGGTCTGGACGAACGCCCTGGAAGAGGTCATCGTCGAGGAGCGCTCTCACATCTACAACATGGAATCCACCCATATGACCTTCATCTCCGGCGTGACGCCCCGGCCGGTCCGTTCCGAGCGAGGCGCCATGGACCCGGATGACGTGAGCAAGAACGTCCGTAAGCCCAATGTTCATACACCCCGGACGTCCCTGATCTGCTTGGAAAACACCCACAACAACTGGGGTGGGGCCGTCGTCCCGCTCGAGACCTTCAAGGTCATGAGGCGGGTGGCCGACGAGAACGGGCTCAAGATCCATCTCGACGGCGCCCGGATCTTCAACGCCGGCCAGGCTTCAGGGGTCCCCGTCAAGGAATATGCCCGTTACGTGGATTCCGTGATGTTCTGCCTGTCCAAGGGACTCTCCGCGCCGGTGGGGTCCATGCTCGTCTCCGACAAGACTTCCATAGATTACGGACGCCGGCTGAGGAAAGTCCTGGGCGGCGGCATGCGCCAGGTCGGCGTCCTGGCCGCTCCGGGGATCATCGCCCTGACCGAAATGCCGGGAAGGCTCAAGGAAGACCACGAGCGGGCCAAGCGGCTGGCCGGTGCTATTCATGAACTTCCGGGGATCAAGCTCGACCCTGCGGACGTCCAGACCAACATCATCATCTTCGACTTCAAGCATCCAAAGCTCACCATTGCCGAATTTTTACAGAGGATGAAGGACACGGGAATCCTGGCCTTGTCCCTGACCGGCGGGATCCGCATGGTCACACACAAGGATGTCAACGACGAGGATGTCGACCGCGCCATTGCCGCGTTCCGGGCGATCCTGGCGAACTAGAGCATGGTCTCGGCGACGATCTGGGCGATGTCCTTGACTTGAATATCCTCACGCTGTTTGTCTTTCAACCCGTCCTGGAGCAGGCCCTGGAGAAGCTCTGGATGTGAAACGACCCTTATCTCCTCGAGCCTGCTTTTCTCTCGTCCGACGCTTTGGGTATTCGTTCTTGAAGGTGTTGAAGCCGTGCGGGCAGATCGTGACGATCTTGTGAATGCCGCAACGTCTGAAAAGCTCCATGTTCTCTTGGGCGAGGGTCTGGAAGAGATATTCGTTCCTGAGCCTCCGGGCGGAGTCGTCGCAGCGTCCAAACTACCCATGAAACGTCCGCCAAGCCACTGGCCCAGGAAGGAGAAGCGGGTCGTATCCGGGTGCAGCGAAATGGCGGACATCTCGAAATAGAGGAAGCTCAATGTAACGAGGACGATAAACGCACAGATCAAGGCCGAGTCCTTTGGCGTCGCCGCGTAGGCTTTGGGTCTGACGATGAACCTGCGGACCGCCTCTTGGATCAGAACGGGACGGCGATGCCCCAGGAGAGCTTGTGGAAGCTTTGCTTCACGCCCAGGGCGCTCGGCTCGATGTCCGTCCAGACGCTCCCGCCGAGGGAAATCTCCAGCCAGGGCGCGAGCCTCAGGCGGATAATCAATTCTCCTATGAACGCCTGGCCGTGAGAAAAGATCTTGACGGTCTGGAAGACCGCCTGGGCGTGGGCGCTGATTCCTTCCTTGGTCCAGACGCTCGCACGGAGGCCGTATTCCTGCCGGAGGCGCTCGCCCGTTAGGTCCAAGTAAGCCCTCTGGTTGGAATGATGGAAGAACCAGGTGAAGGGCTCGACATAGAAATTGCGTCCTTCGATCGGGATCCCGACACCGATGTAGTTGCGGTTCGTGTAGAAGGGGTTTCCCCGGAGGTGACTGGTATGTTCGGAGTCGTGGTCGCTGTCGTGGCCGATGTGGACCACCAGGTTATCGACGATGGCCTGGCGGAAGTGAAAATGCCAGTCGAACTTTGTCCTCTGCCGGCCGTCGTCGTGGGTGACGAGCTGGGCCATGAGGGTCGTCGTCTTCGTAATGGGAAAGTAGTTCTGGAAGCCGAAGTTCCAGACGTCGGCGGGGCCGGAGAGATCATTGTAGCTCGGGAACGTGGAAGGGGAGAGGCGATTGAAAAAGATCTCGCCATGGACAATGAGCTTTTTGGCCAGGGTCAACGGGACCTCATTGAGGCCCGGGTGGTAGATAAAGATCTCCGTGCCGGAAGCCCCGCGGACGGCGAGAAAAGTTCCCAACACGAAAACACTGAAGGCTTTTGTCGATCTTCTAAAATTCATAGGACAATCCTAAGCGAAAGATCCTCGGCGATTGGATTTCCGTCGCGAAACGAAGGGGGAATTCCGGGCCCGTCCATTCATTCTCTTCCGTGGCCAGGTGCTGGTTGAAGATGTTGAAAGCGTCCAGGATGATCCGCAGGGCGGCCCGGCCGATCCGAAAGGCCCTTTGTAGCCTCAGGTCGTGAGTCATATTGAACTCGTAGCGGGCCACGCCGCGGGGGTGGGCCATGACATAGAAAGGCCCCTGACGGAAGCCCGTGACGACGATCTTCCGTGCGAAAGGCTGTCCGTCGTAATATTTCATGATGTATCCCAGTTGGAGGTCAAGGGGCAGACGGAGCGCGAACCCGATCCGGCCCGTGTAAGCCCTATCGAACCGCATCCTTCCCTTGGCGTTGATCAGCGTATTGGGATTGTCGTAGAGCGTCCCGACGACGCCGTCATCGTTCTCCCATTCCGTGTTGCCCGGACTGGTCGTGCCGGTGGCTTCCGTGGCCGTGAGCGATACGAAAAAGGCGAATCGGGAGGACGCGCGTTTCAATACGACGAGATCCAAGCCCTTGTAGCGGGAATAGCGTTGGTCGCTTCCCGGGTTCGTCAAGAGCAGGAAGTCCTTCCCAAGGGTGCGTTCGCTCTGGTCGTAGAGGAGAAAACTCAGATCGTCTAAACTGCCGGGGACCCGGTCGTCTCCGATATCTGTGACGACGCGAGGCTCATAAGTCGTAAACGGCACGCCTGTATTCAATGTTTCGACGATGTCTCTTGTTTCACGGAGATATCCGGTCAGGCTGATGGCGAGGCCCCGGCCGGACTGATGGGCGATCCCGACCGAGAGTTCGTCGGTATGGGGCCTCTTGAGCGAAGGGTCGATCCCGGCATAAAACGGGCCCTCGCGGCGGAGAAGACCGCCGGTCTCTCCGTCTTCGAAGAGCCGGTCACCGTTTTTATCCTGCCACGAATAGGCCAAGCCGCCGGGAGCATCGGGGTTTCCGTAGGTCAAATACGAAAGCGGCAGACCGAAATAATATCTCCCCGCGAAGGCTTTAATGGCCGTTTTGCCGGACCTTGTGAAAGGAATGACGAGCCCGACTCTCGGCGCGACGTGAAGCCAGCGGACCCCCGTCTTCCCGCCCGAAACCTTGCCGTCCGTATAATTGACATTGAGGCCGATCATGGCGGAGAGATGGCCGGGGAGTGTCAAAGTCTCCTGGACGAAGGCGGACGCATCAAGGGATGTTTCGCGGTGTTCTCCGGGCGTATTGAATTTGAGGACCTCGAAAGGCAGACCATTGAAGAATCGCAGATGGACGTTGTCTCGGACCTCCTCGAACAATTTCGACGTGCTCCTCTTAATCTCGCCGCCATACTCGAAGCGATGGCTCGTCGGGCCCGTCATCCCCATGAACTCGCCGTGGGCGAAGAAGGTCAAAAGCTCCCGTCGCCCCTGACCGGCCTCGGCCGCCGGTCCCGTGACCAGGTTACGGAAGACCTCAATGCCATGCTGGCCCCGAGCATCATCCTGAAAGCGGGACCGGCTGTCAGCCCGGCTGAAACCGGCCCCCAGGGCCAGGACATGACGATCCCCGAGGATGAAAGTCCCCGTGGACTGGAAAACGTTGTAGGTGTCCTTTTGGTCGAGGGTCGCGGCGAAGGGGACGTTGCGTCCCGCCCCGGTGGTCGGATTCTTCACGGCCTGTCCCGTCCAGAGAAAGGACCAAGAGCTCCGTCCGGCCTCATATCTCAATTTGGCCAGGCCCGAATAGACCGAGCTCTTGTCGTCCCCGGCATAATCCGCAATGTTCCGGGAGACCTTAAGACCGGTCCAGGCCGTATAAAAAAAAAGCTTCCCGGGGACCAAGGGCCCCGAGAGATCAAAGTGGGCATCCAGGGAATCATTCAACGTGTGGTTTTCCAACAGGCCTTCTTTCTGAAGGGCCGGCGTGATGTTCGAGCTCGAAAGGACCTTGTTGCTAAAAAACGCCGAGACGGTCCCTCTATATTCGCCCCCGCCTTCCTTCGTTGCGAGGTCAAGGACCCCGCCCGGAGTGTTCGATAGGGCGGAATGCCCGGCGTTTTCCAGACGGACGCTCTGGAAGCTGTGGAAGTCGGGATAGAGGAGAGGAAGGCCGCCGGAATAGGGGTCCGTGACACTCATTCCGTTCAGCCGGAATTCGTTCTGGGTCCAGGACGCGCTTCCCCGGGCGCTGAAGAGGCCGGGAAGGCCGTTCCAGAGACCGCCGACGTCGATGCGATTCGTCGTGGCCGAGAGATCCTGGTTTTCGATGAGTGACCAGATCGAATTCCCGGAGGGGAGGAGTTTCATCTGAGACTCATCGATCGCGGTCGCCGAAGCCAAATCGTCCGGATCATGGAGCACTGTATCGATGACGATGTCGCCCTCCGGAACCCGTGAGATGAGCTTCAGCTTGACGAAGAGGCTCCGTGAAGCCGCAAAATCCAGGCCGGTTCCCTCCGCCATGGAGGCTCCGCCCGCTTCACAGGCGATGATGAACCGCCCCTGAGGCAGACCCATAATATGAAAACGCCCTTTCGCGTCGCTTGACGATCTCCATATCCGGTCCCCGGCGATCGTTGATAAGCTGATCTCGGCGCCGGGAAACGGAGAACCGTCGGCGTTTTCTATGGTCCCACGGATGCTGTTCATGTTTTGCGCCGGCAGGGCGGGAACAAGGCAAAAGGCGAGGACGCCGGAGACAAGAAGAATGCGATATATTTTCAGCATCGAAAAGCCACTAAGTTTTACTTGTTTGTCCGGGTTCTGTCAAGGCGCGTTCCCACCTTAAAAATTGCCGATAGGATTCTTTTTTCTCAGGCCAGGACACCGACCTCTGGTAATTTCCGGAATTCCGAATTATGTCCTGTCGGCATTTCTGGGTCCCAGCTTAACATGCCGCCGTGGTTGCGCTATAATCACGGTCTTTCAGAGAGAAAGGACGGTCCCATGAAGATCAAGAAGGACATTGCGATCATAGGGGGAGGACCCGGCGGCTACCTTGCGGCCCTCAGGGGAGTACAGCTCAAGCGTTCGGTCGTCCTCTTCGAGATGGACCGGGTCGGTGGGACGTGCATGAACTACGGCTGCATAGCGACCAAGTATCTCCTGCATCAGACCAAGGTTCTCAAAGAGATAAGAGAGAACAGGAATCTAGCCGGCTCGGCGGCCGGCGCCGCCCTCGATTGGCCTTCTGTCCAGGCGGGACGCGTTTCCGTCGTGGACAGGCTGGTGAAAGGCGTGGAATTTCTCCTCGAGAAGGGAGGTGTCGAGATCGTCAAGGGACGGGCCGTTCTCAAGAATGAAAATCAGGTGACCGTCGAGACCCCGGAGGGGGTCAAGGTCTATGCGGCTTCGAGGATCATCCTGGCCACCGGCAGCCGGGCGGCGTCCCTGCCGTTTCTGGCGCCGAACGGGGTCGAGGTTGTGACGAGCACGGAAGCTCTCGAATTTCCCGCCGTCCCAAAGAGCCTTCTGGTCATCGGGGCCGGGGCCATCGGTCTGGAAATCGGCTCCATCTACCGCAGACTGGGGACCGACGTGACCGTCCTCGAGATCCTGCCGGGCATCATGTCGGGAAGCGATAGGGAATCCGCGACCCGCCTCGAGCGCACCCTCAAGAAACAGGGACTCAAGGTCCTGACCCAGATGCGGATCGAAAGCGCCCTTGTCGAAAAAGGCAGGGTGACCGTGAAAGGCGTCTGCCTGAAGAACAATGTTCCTTTTAAATATGCGTCCGAACGCGTCCTCCTGGCCGCCGGCCGGAGACCCAATTCCGAGGGACTCGCCGCGTCGCCAATGTTCATGCTGAGACAAGGCGGGTACGTCGAGGTCAATTCACGCCTTGAGACCAGCGTCCCGGGGATCTATGCCATCGGCGACCTCATCGGCGGCAAGCTCCTGGCCCACAAGGCCTATCACGACGCGATCGTCGCCGTGGAGAACGCCTGCGAAATGGAAAAGTCGGTCGACTATTCCGCCCTCCCCATGGCCGTCTTCACCGACCCGGAGTTTGCTTCCGTCGGACTGACCCAGGAAGAGGCCCAGGCGGCGGGGACCAAGGTCCAGATCGGGGTATTTCCGCTCCAAGCCAGCGGCCGGGCCCTGACTATGGATGCCCTCGACGGCCTGGTCAAGGTCCTTGCCGACGAGGAAGACCGGGTCATCGGGGCCCATATCATCGCCCCCGGCGCCAGCGAAATGATCGCCGAGCTGACCCTGGCCGTGGCTAAAAAAATGAAGATTCAGGACATCGGTTCGCTGATCCACATCCATCCCACGCTCTCGGAGGCCGTCGGGGAAGCGGCCCTGAAGGCGAAAGGCGAAGCCTTGCATATCATCAATCTATAAAGGGGAAACCCTTTCCGGATGTCGTTGACCGGTTGCCCTGATTCCAGAGAATGAGTTCATATCCAGGAATTCCTGGTTTCACCTGAAGTCGGCGTCATCGCTTGAGAAGAAAGAATCCTATCGGCAATTTTGGGGCTCAAAGGAAGTCTGGCGGGAAGATGTGATATGAGTTAAGATATTGTTTCTAGCTGGTAGAAGTGGCATCGAGGAGAACAAATGCTACAGGCGGCAGAACAAGAGACGTACGTTGCGGAAATTTACATGAAGCTGCTCGGCCGCCACCCCGACAATGACGGTCTGACCCACTACACCGGCATGCTGGATCGGGGTGAATTGACCCGTCCCGAATTCGTTCGCCACATGAAGAATTCAACAGAATACTGGCTGCGCTGTTCCCCGGGGAATTTCCGGCGCCGGTCCCTGGAGAATACAGCCTTGAACGACCGTGAGACCCGGGAGAAAAAAACCATCCTAAAGTCCCGGCCCTACATCTTCAACATCGACCTGATCGGTACCTGCAACATGACCCCGCCTTGCAGCATGTGCTTGAATTGGGATAACAACGTAGGGCCCCATCATCATGAAGGGCTGAAGGTTGAAGATATCAAACGCTTCGGCGAGCACCTGCAGCTGGCCCACGAGGTGATCAACTGCGGTATCGGCGAGCCCTTGCTCAACCGCGACTTGATCCCTATCGTGAGGCTTTTCCACGATTGGGGAAAGCTCTTCGGCTTCAACAGCAATGGCCTCGCCCTCAGCCCGGCCCTGACCGAACGGCTTGTCCCGTACTTCGAGATTCTCACGATCCTCTTCTCCATCGACGCGGCCACGGCGGAAACCTACGCCAAAGTGCGGGGCCGCTTCTTCGACCGGGTGGTGGAGAATATAGCCTATTACAGCGCCAGAAGGCGAGAAGTGTCGCCTGATGGGTTTGCCTCCAAGACCGGCATCGTCTTCATGCCCATGCGTTGTAACCGCCACGAGACGGCCGATTTTATCCGCCTAGGTGCCCGCCTGGGTGTTGACGTCGTGGAGCTCCGGGCTCTGAACCGGATCAGTGAAAACTGGGTTGTCCGGCGCGGTGACTTCACCTTTGATTACCATCAGGAGATTTTGCCTCCGGCCGAATTGGAGGAGATCAGGCAGGAAGCGATGGAAGTAGCCGCCGCTGAAGGGGTTTGGTTGGATTGCCAGTATCAGGTATCTCCAGAGAGCACTTTTTTCTTTTTCATCCCGCCCCAATACCGGGATCTGGGCATCCGCTGCATCCTGCCCTGGCGTTTCATCCTGCCCTATCAGAATGGCCATACGGCCCCATGTTGCTTCATCACCGACGATCTCAGCGACTGGCGTAAAACCGGCCTGGAAAAACTGTGGAACGGTCCGTTCATGCAGGAGCTGCGCGGCCAGATGGCCACGGGGAAGCTGCCCGGACTGTGCCGCCGCTTCCCCTCCTGCCCGGTGGTGCAGGCCACGCTCACCGAGGAGAAGCCCCTCCACCCCGAATCAGGCGGCACCTTGGCCGTTCCCCCGGCGTTGGGCATCTCCGTAAAACCGCCGGAACTGCGTATTATGGCGCCGCAAAAACACCCCTTCCTGAGTCGCGCCGTCCAGACAGTTAGGAAGCGTTTCAATCTATAACTGAACTACAGTCTGGGCGAGTTGCTCGCCCGCCAGAAAAAGATCAACCGCAGCCTGGCCGAGGAGATCGAACGCCTGCGCACCGAGGTGGCGGAATCCCACCGTGAGCAGGATTAACGTCAGGGCTGAGCGTTTGACTTTCCGCCGGGCCTCTCGTACAATCAAGCCATGGAACGCACGGAAATCCTGGCCCGCATAGCCGCTGTCAAAACCCAGGTCGACGCCGTCAATCATGATATCATCCGCCGCCTGATCACCGAACACCGCATCCATATGCAGCCATCACACCGCACCTCTCTGCTGGGCAGGGTGATCAACAGGATGCGGAAGAAACTGCTCTTCGAGGTGGAGCGGGGCCTGGGGCCCATGTTCGAGCAGCAGCGTGAGATCAACCTGCGCCTGCTCAAGGAGATCGAAGCCCTCAGAGCGGCACTGGAGCAAAAGGAGCATGACACCTGCGGCTGAAACTCGGGCCGCAGCAGGCCGCTGCCTGACCATTGCCGTCTGTGCCCCCCAGGTGCCTTTCGTAAGCGGCGGCGCCGAGGAGCAGGTGGCGGCCCTGTGCAGGGAGTTGCGTGCCCGGGGCCACAGGGTGGAGCTGATCGCTCTCCCTTATAAATGGTATCCCCGATCCCAGTTATGGCGCAGCATAAAAATGTGGGAACTGGCCGATCTGAGCGAATCGGACGGCCACCGGATCGACCTGGTCATTGCCACCAAGTTCCCCTCCTATTTCGTTCACCACGGCCGCCGGGTGCTGTGGCTGACCCATCAATACCGCCAGCTCTATGATCTCTATGGTACCCCCTATTCGGAATACAGTTCCGCTCGTTGGCGCGACCGCCGGCTCCGCCGCCGCTTCGTGTCCCGCGATACCGCCGCGCTTGCCTGCTATACGAGGCGTTTCACGATTTCGGCCAACACCCGGGAACGGATGCTCCGGTACAATGGATTAGAAGCCGAAACCCTTTATCCCCCTCCCAAGCTGGCCGATCGGGTGCAATGTCTGGAATACGATAATTTTATCCTTTCTGTGGGCCGTTTGAACCGGATGAAGAGAACCGAAGGCCTGCTTCATGCTTTGGCGCTGACAAAGACCGCGGCCCGCGCGGTGATCGCCGGCACCGGCCCCGAGGAGGACAGGCTCAAACAATTGACCCATGACCTGGGCCTGACCGCACGGGTGGAATTCACCGGATATGTCGACGACGACCGCCTGATCGACCTTTATGGCCGCTGCCTGGGCGTCTTTTTCGCTCCGCTCGATGAAGACTATGGGTATATCACGTTGGAGGCCTTCCTGGCCGCCAAACCGGTCTTAACCTGCAGAGACTCAGGCGGGTCTTTGGAATTCGTGGTTCACGAACAAAACGGGTTCATCCTGCCACCCGGAGATTGGGCCTCAGCAGCGTCCTGTATCGACCGCCTCTTCCGCGACCGTGAACTCTGCCGGAGTTTAGGTGCAACCGGCAGGGCAGCGGTACGCGCCATCACGTGGGACCATGTGCTTGCCCGGCTGCTGGAGGGAGCTGTATGAAAATCGCCTGGTTCAGCCCGCTCAACCCCATGCCGAGCGGCATCGCCGATTACAGTGAGGAACTGTTGCCGAGCCTTGCCCGGCATGCGACTATCGATATTTATATCGATCCGTCCTACACCCCGAGCAATGCCGGGATCGCCCGTTCTTTTGCCATCCGGCCGTTCGCTCCGGGGACTTTCAAAGCCCAGGATTATGATCGCATCGTGTACCATATGGGCAATGACTATTCAGCCCACCGTTATATCTATGAAGCCATGCAACGCTTTCCCGGCGTAGTGGTCCTCCACGATTTCGTGCTCATGGGCTTCTACGCCGCCCGTCAGGATGCCGGCAGAAACTTTCCTGACTTTATCCGCTTCCTGCAGCGGTTCTACCCGGAAAAAGCGGCCTGGATCGAAGAACGGTGCGCCGGCCGCCACCCCTTTCCGCTCTGGGAGGGCGAAATGGCGCTGCAACTGCCGATGAACGAAGAGATCGGCCGTCTGGCCGCTGGAGTCATCACCCATTCCCATTATGTATTGGCACGGCTCGGGCTGCAGGATGGAAAACCCGCCGCCGTCATTCCCCACCACGGCCACAACACCCATCCCTGCGACCGGGCAGCCGTGCGCACTGGACTCGGCGTGAAGCCCGACCAGATTCTGCTCATCTCCACCGGCTACGTCACCCGCAACAAGCGCTACGACCTGGTATTGGAAGTATTGAAGGAACTGAACCGGCCCGACCTTCGCTACCTGATCGTGGGCCTGGACAACGACGGCATTTTGCGGCGGATGCTGCGTTCAGGCCGTCCGGACGTACTGACCCGAGGATTTGCTCCGTTGGCCGAGATGGAAAAGCTGATCGCCGCCGCCGATATCGGCATCAACCTGCGCAACCCCACCATGGGCGAAAGCTCCGGTTCTCTTCTGCGCATGCTGAGCTCCGGCCGGGCGGTCATCGTGAGCGACAGCGGTTCATACCGCGAAATTCCCGATTATTGTGCCATTAAAATCGATACGGGAATAGATGAAAAGGAAATGCTCAAAGCCTTCATCGCCGTATTGGCCGATGATCCTGCCTTGCGGGCCGCCCTGGGCCGCGAGGCGGCACGCCATGCCTCTGAAGCCTGTGCCATCGATCGCTGCGCCGACATGTACGCGGAATTTCTGCGCAACATTCAGCAGCCCGGACTTCCGGAGCCGGAGGGAGCCTCATGAGCGAAATAAGCAACAACAAGACGGCTATCAACGGGAACCTGCAGGGACTGCGCCGGGAACTTACCCACCGGACAGAACAGGCCGGAACTATCGAGGCCATTACCGGGGGCCCGGTGGACCGCGATCTGCCGGTGGATTACTGGCGTTTCAGCGACACCGATCTGGAAAACGAACTGTGGAGCCGTATCCCCGACCTGGACCGGGCCATGCTTGACTTGGGCCAGGCCATAGATATTCTGCCCAGCGGCCCTTTGCCGGCAAGACCCGGTCTGTCGGGAAAGGTCAAAGGCAGCTTCAAAAACCTGCTCCTGCGTCTGGCCATGCCGCTGATCCGTATCACACTCGAGAAGCAGGACCGGCTGAACCGTATCACATTGGAGAAGCAAGACCGTCTGAACCGTCAATTCAAACATCTGCAATTCATCCAGTTCCTGACGGCCAAGCAACTGCGTCAACGCTTGCTGAGGCTTGAAAGTGAAAACCGCGAGCTGTGCGGCCGCCTGACCGCACTGGAAGCGGAGAATACCGTTGTTGGAGAGACCTCCGGCCATGAGTGAGCCATCCCTGGCTGAACTGCTGGCTCGACATGCTCCCGTCAGTCCGGCATGGGAAGAAACATTTCTGCTTCTGATTTCCAAACAACGACAGGCGGGAACCGAGGAATACGCCAAGGCCATGGCCAACTACCTGCAAAATTCGACGGCGAACTCCGTCCTGCTGGGCCGCATTGGCAACGCCATTGCCAACTCGGCCGGCCTGCGCACCGCCATCAATACCATCGACCGCTGCCAGTTGCTCTTGGGGCTGAGAAAACCGCGCATCGCCATCTATGACCATACCTGGCAGTTCATCGGCGGGGCGCAGAAATACGGCGCTACCATGGCCGAAACCCTGAAGGACTTGGGCGAGATCACACTGATCGGTAATCGCCCCTTCTCTTCCGGACACCTGACCGAATGGTATCGTCTGGATCTTAAACATTGCGCCACCCGCGTGATCACGCTGCCCTTTTTCGAGGAGAAGGGCGGTGATGATATCGATCCCGCCGACATCACCTCCCGCGCCATGGCTAACCCATTTCATGCCGTCAGCCGGGCCAGTTTGGACTATGACCTTTTCATCAACAACAGCATGCTGGAGATGGTCTTGCCCCTGGCCAACCGTTCCGTGTTCATCACTCACTTTCCGGCGCGTCGTCCGCGCAGCTATTTTTACCTGGACCGTTACAGCCGCGTGGTGTGTAACAGCCACTATACCGCCGGCTGGATCGAAAAGCGTTGGGGGTTCAAGCCCCATACCCAAATCTATCCTCCCGTCGACATGCCGGGACCGCGCCCGGAAAACAAGGAGCCGATCGTCCTGTCGGCAGCGCGCTTCGATCCCGGGGGGAACAAACAGCAGCTCGACATGATTCGCGCTTTTCAAACGCTGATTCGCCGTCACCCCCAGGTTAGCCGCGGCTGGCGCCTTATCCTCGCCGGCGGCAGCCATGGCGATAACCCATATCTACAGCAGGTACAAAAGTTTCTCACGGACTACCCCGGCCTGCCGGTGGAGCTGCGGGTGAACATCACCGCGGCCGAGCTCCAGGAACTTTACCGTCGCGCCTCCCTGTTCTGGCATTTCTGCGGTTTGGGCCAGAGCGATCCGGCACTGGTGGAGCATTTCGGCATGACCGTGGCCGAAGCCATGCAGAGCGGCTCTATTCCCTTGGTCTTCGACGGCGGCGGCATGCGCGAGATCGTCCGGTCCGGGGAAAACGGCTATCTTTTCTCCAGCGTGACCGAACTGATCGGCACCACTATCCGGCTGCTCGATATGCCTGCATTGCGCGCCAGCCTGGCCGAGGCGGCCTGGAGCGCCGGACGGGATTTCGCTAAAGAGATTTTCTTCGGCCGCGTGCGGGCCCTGGTCCAGGAGCTGCTGGCCCCGGCGCCTTAGGGCATTTTGTTTCCGACGTAGCCGAGGGCTTTGAGCATCTCCTCGGCCTTCTTGTCGATCGCGACATCTTCCTTGTTCTTTACGACATCCCGAGCGAAGGTTCGAGCTTCTCTTTCAGCTTGGTGATTTCCGGGAGGGGCCCGCCCTCATCGAACAGATCCTGCTTTTCTTCGGGGTCTTGGCTGAGATCGAAAAACTCGTAGCGGACGGTTTCGGGGCCGTAGAGCAGGTTCCGGGGGCCGTCAAGGACCGCGACCTCCGGCCATGACGATCGCCGTCCGATCGAAGAGTCCGATCCTTCGGAGAGTTTCCCAAAGCTTTCCGATCTCACGGTGAAACGTGATCTTCGCCTCGCAAGGCCCCGAGGCGCACTCGATGTCGATCCCAGTCCGGGCTTTCAGGAAAAAGACGCCACCGTCCTGACGCTTGTGCCGGTCGTCGGAAAATTTCACAGCGAAGGTCTTACCATCGTCCTCAGGCGCGAACACGAGCTTGTCAAGCGGGGCCATGAAGCGGCCGGGATCGTCCGGAGTGGGATTCCGGCCTCAAAACGTAATCGGTTCCTGCCTTTTTTAAATTTCAGATCAAGTGTTTGGGTCAGGTATTTGTTCAGACAACATTGGACCGCGATTTCATTATTGAGGAAGAGCTTTGTGTCGTCGGCCGTGTCCGGCGGAGCGTACGGTTCGTGAGGATCGGAGTAATGGATCCAGAGGAAGAGCGTCCGGCCCTTGAGGGCTTCCATCCATGGAAATGCCCGTTGGTTGACCCCTTTGGCCGAAATGTACCAGCGCTCCGGTGGGAACTCGTCGGAGTATTCCTGGAATCCTTAATCGAGGACGAACTCAGACGCCAGGACTTTCAAGCTGACGAAAACGGCCGTTTGGGACCCTTCCTTTCGGAAGAGGTTGACAAAGGATGGGTACGCCTCTGCTTCCGGAAGACCAGGCCGTTATTGTAATTCTTGACGGCATGGGGGGGCTTGGAGAAGAAGATCGATTATAAAAAAAAGCGCGGAGATTGTTAAAACGTTTGCAAAACGAGAGGCGATTGACTACAATTTTTTAGGTTCCTATCCATCATGATCGAACTTGTCCTGACCTTCATCGTCTTCGGCGGCCTGGGCTTGATCATGCTTTTCATGAACAAGCTCTTGGGGCCGAGAAAAAGGAGTCCGGCCAAGGACCGGCCCTTCGAATGCGGCAGTCCCTGCCTTCAGACCGGCATCCCGCCCGTCTCTATCCCGTTCGCCCTGGTCGCCTTGATCTTCCTCCTCTTTGATGTCGAGATCGTGTTCTTTTTCCCCTGGGCCCTCGTGCTGAGGCGCATTGGGGCCCCCGGCTTTCTCGGGATCTGTGCTTTTCTGATCATCCTCGCGCCCGGATTCCTGTATGCCTGGAAGAAGGGCGTTTTGGACTGGGAGTAAGCCCCGGGTGCGGCGGGCCGGCAGGCACATGAGCGAAAACTATCTGACGACGAAAATCGAAGACGCGTTAGGCTGGGCCAGAAAATTCTCGCTGTTCCACTACCCCTTCATCACCGCTTGCTGTGGGATGGAGTACATGTCCACCGCCTGCGCTCACTTTGACCTCGACCGTTTCGGAGCTGGGTTGACCAGGTTCTCGCCGAGGCAAGCCGACCTCCTGCTCGTCGTGGGGACGATCACCATGAAGCTCGCGCCTGTGTTGAGGACGGTCTATGACCAGATGGCCGAGCCAAAGTGGGTCGTGGCCTTTGGAACGTGCACGGTGAGCGGAGGCATCTATGACAACTACGCGGTCGTCCAGGGGATCGACACGATCATACCGGTGGACGTCTATATCCCGGGCTGCCCGCCCAGGCCCGAGACCGTTCTGGACGGGTTCCTGAAGCTCCAGGAAAAGATTCGGAATCAAAAGCAGGAGTGGCGATGGGGCCGAAAGGATTGATCGGAGACCTCGAAAAGAGGTTCCCGGGGGAGATCGTCGAGGCCTCCGGGGACGGGGAGAATCTCGTCTTGGTCATCCTCCCGGACGCCCTGCTCCGGATCATGGGATCCCTGAAAGAACCTCCTTATTCTTTTAAGCTCCTCCTCGACCTGACGTGCGTTGACTTCAGGAGGGACGCGGGCGCCTTCGAAATGGTCTATCATCTCTATTCCCTAGATGCGAACGGTCGGGTGCGGGTCAAGGTCCGGCTGCCTGCGGAAAGCCCATCCCTGGAATCACTCGCCGATCTCTGGCGGAACGCGAACTGGCTGGAGCGGGAAGTTTACGACATGTTCGGGGTCGTCTTTAGGGGCCATCCGGACCTGAAAAGGATCCTGATGTACGACGGGTTCGAAGGGTTCCCGCTCCGCAAAGACTATCCTCTCCGCCGGCGCCAGCCGAAGGCGGCAAAGGGGAACGCACCATGACGCTCGAGCCCCGGCCGGAACGGAACACCATGCTCCTCAACCTGGGGCCTTCGCATCCGGCCATGCACGGCACGGTCCGGATTATGGTCGAGCTCGAGGGCGAGAGGATCCTGAATTCCGAGGTGGAGATCGGCTACCTCCATCGCGGCTTTGAAAAGACCTGCGAGAACAGGACCTACTTCAACCTGCTTCCTTATACCGACCGCTTGAATTACGTTTCGCCTCTCATCAACAACGCCGGATACGCCTTAGCCATGGAGAAGCTGCTCGGGATCGAAGCCCCCGAGAGGGCCCAGTATATCCGTGTCCTGATGTGCGAACTGTCCCGGATCTCGGATCACCTGACCTCTGTCGCCGCCATGGGGATGGAGTGTGGGGCCTTCACGGTCTTCCTCTATATGATGAAGGCGAGGGAATATATCTGGGACGTCATTGAGTTCACGACCGGAGCTCGGATGACGGCTTCCTACATCCGGATCGGAGGCGTGCGGGCGGACCTTCATCCGGACTTTCGCGCCGCCCTCCAAAAGGCCGTCCGCGAAACTCGAAAGGTCCTCAAGGATATCCATGGGCTCCTCGACGGCAACAAGATCTTTCTCGACCGAACGAAGGGCCTCGGCGCCCTGACCCCGGAGGAAGCTGTGTCCTACGGTTGGACCGGTCCGTGCCTCCGTTCGACGGGGGTCCGGTACGACGTGCGGAAAGCCAGACCCTACTTGGTCTACGACAGGATGGACTTTGATGTGCCCATTGGCGTGAACGGCGACAACTACGACCGGTATCTGGTCCGAATGATGGAGCTCGACCAAAGCCTGAGGATCGTCGAGCAGGCCGCGGCCGCCCTGCCGCCCCGGGCGCCCATTGCTGCCGGCGACCTCCGGCCCATTGAGCCTTCCGAGGCCATCCGTGTCTCCAGGGGCCAAAGGATCGTCGGCCCGGTGCGGCTGTCCCCGAACCTGGAAGGAAGTGAGAAGGACGTCTATGGAGACATCCAGGCGGCCGACCGGCGCTGGACTTTGCCACCCAAGGAGGACGCCTACACGACCATGGAAGGACTGATCAACCATTTCCTTTTTTTCATGAAGGGTCGGGGCATCAGGCCCCCTAAAGGAGAAGTTTATTTCTCCGTGGAAGGGGGGAACGGGGAGCTCGGATTCTATATCGTCTCGGACGGCACAGACAGGCCTTACCGGCTCCACCTTCGCGCCCCGTGTTTCCACATTGTCTCGGCCCTCGAACGTCTGATCAAGGGCTGCTACCTAGCCGATGTCATCCCGACGTTCGGATCGCTCAACATGATCGGGGGAGAGCTCGACCGATGAGTCACGGATTTGCTCCCATGGTCTTGGATGAGGTCCGCGCGGTCGCCTCCCGCTTTCCCCGCAAAGAGGCCGCCCTGTTACCGGTTCTCCGGGTCCTGCAAAGGATTACGGGTGCACTCGGCCCGGCCGAAGAGGAGCTGGCGGCGGAGCTCCTGGGCCTAGAACCGATCCGGGTCAGGGAGGCCGTAACGTACTATACCCTCTTCAGACAAAAACCTGCGGGACGACATATCATCCAAATTTGCATCAATCTGAGCTGCTCGATGGCCGGAGCGGGAAAATCCCTGGCCGGCCTCCAAACCAGGCTTGGCATCAAACCTGGAGAGACCACCCCGGACGGGAGGTTCACTCTGCTCACGGTGGAATGTCTGGGAAATTGTGACCGGGCCCCCTGCCTCATGGTCGACGAGGACGATCACGGCCGCGTTCATGAAGAACAGCTTGACGAAATTCTAGGAAGATATTCATGACTCGAGAAATGCCGGACTTGATGGACCTGACGGAGCACCTATTCGAGCTTGATGTCTACAGGAGCCGAGGGGGATATGACGCCGCCCGGAAGGCTCTGGGAATGTCCCCGGACGCGGTCCTGGCCGAGGTCAGGGACGCCGACTTGAAGGGCAGGGGAGGGGCGGGTTTCCCAGCCGGGGTGAAATGGGGATTTATCCCTAGGGACGGCGGGAAACCGGTCTATCTTTGCGTCAACGCGGACGAAGGCGAGCCCGGCGCCTTCAAGGACCGCTGGCTGATGACCCACGACCCGCACCTTCTCCTCGAAGGCATCATCATCGCGGCTTATGCCGTGGGGGCCCATGAGGGCTTCATCTATGTTCGGGGGGAATATGAAGCCGCGGCTCTGAGGCTCGACCGGGCGATCGACGAAGCCCGCGCAGCCGGGTTCCTGGGAGAAAAGATTTTTGGTACGGAATTCGGCTTGGAGATCATGGTCTTTAGGGGAGCCGGGGCCTATATCTGCGGCGAGGAGACGGCCCTCCTCGAGTCCCTCGAAGGGAAGAGGGGTGAACCGCGGTTGAAGCCTCCCTTCCCGGCTTCGGTCGGCCTCTTCCGATGTCCCACGGTCATCAACAACGTCGAAACGATCTCGAACGTACCCCGCATTCTGCGGGACGGGTCGGATGCGTTCCGGAAGCTCGGTCGGCCCGGGGACGGGGGCACGCGCCTCTTCAGTGTCAGCGGCGCAGTTGTGAAACCTGGGCTTTACGAGGTTCCCGTTGGCGCTCCTTTGAAAGACCTCATCTTCGAGCATGCCGGAGGATTGCCGCCCGGTCGAACGCTCAAAGCCGTTATTCCCGGCGGCTTGTCGGCCCCGGTCCTCCGGGCAGATGAAATCGACATTCCGCTCGATTGCGACTCCCTCTTCAGGGCCGGCTCGATGATCGGCTCCGGCGCCGTCATCGTCATCGACGACGGCACGTCCATGCTCGATGTCCTCGGGATCATGACGAGGTTCTACGCCCACGAATCCTGCGGCCTGTGTACGCCCTGCCGCATCGGGACGTCGTGGATGCGCAAAACCGTCGTCCGGATGGCTTCGGGGAATGGAAACATGGAAGATATCGATGGGATCGCCCGCGTCGCCTCCTCCATCAAGGGACGGACGCTTTGCCCCATGGGAGACGCCGCCGCCCTGTCCATCTTGGCCCTCGTCACGAAGTTCAGAACGGAATTCGAGTCCCGCATCGAAGAATGCGAGGCAGGGAACCGATCATGATGAAGATCCGCATCGACGATCGCCTGCTGGAAGCCACCGAAGGTTCTACCATAATGGATGTCGCCCAGGCCGCCGGGATTGATGTCCCTCATTTCTGCTATCATCCCGCGTTCGAACCCGAGGGGAGCTGCCGGATGTGTCTCGTGGAGATCGAGGGCGCCCCCAAGCTTGAATTGGCCTGCTCCACGAGGGTGAAGGATGGAATGAACGTCCTGACCTCGAGCCCGAAGGTCATGAAGGCCAGAAAAGAGGTCCTCGAGTTCCTGTTGGCCGAGCACCCGCTTGACTGTCCCATTTGCGACAAGGCCGGAGAATGCCGGCTCCAGGATTACTACGAACGGTATGGGCGCTTCGACGCCCGCTTCCGGGAACTCAAGGAAAAACGCGACAAGATCGTCCCCCTCGGGAAAAGGCTCCTCCTGGACAGGGAGCGTTGTATTCTCTGCACCCGGTGCGTCAGGTTCCTCCGCGAGGTCACCGGGACTGGCGAGCTGGGGGTCTTCGAGAGGGGGGCGCGGACCGAGATCGGACATTACGAGGACAGGAGGATCGACAACGCCTATTCGGGCAATTTGGTCGAGATCTGCCCGGTGGGCGCCATCACGGACACCGACTTTCGTTTCAAGACGCGGGTCTGGTGCCTGGAGAGGGGCGCTTCCATTTGCCCTCACTGCGGACGCGGCTGCAATATCGATATCGAGTTCCGGCCGGAGCCGGACCACCAAGACCCTGGACGCAAGATCTTCCGGGTCCGGGCGCGCGAGAACGCCGCCGTCAACGGACATTGGATTTGCGATATCGGGCGCTACGGCCATCCGTATTGGACGGAGAACCGTTCCCGTTTCGTCCTCATGAACAAGGTCGCTAAAACGACACGGCTCAGCTGGGACAGGGCCCTGATCATCCTCTCCGAGAAGATCAAAGGTCTCGGCCTGCGTGGGAAGGGCGGGCGATTGGGCCTCATCCTGAATTCGTTCCTCACCAACGAGGAACTCTACCTCATCAAACGAACCTTCAAGGAAGCCGTCGACCTCGGCAACGTTTGGTTCGCCGACCCGAAGCCTCAAGAAGCCGACCGGCTCCTCCTCACTGCGGAACGGAGCCCGAACTTGAGGGGCGCCCTCGAGCTCGGCTTCGAATCGCGCCCGCCCGACCTCGAAGAGATCGCTAAACGGATCGAGGTCCTCCTTGTTTTCGGTTCAGGCCTGCAGGAGGCTTTTAGAAACGGGGAGGTTCGAAAGGCCTTGGACCTGGTCCCGGCTAAGTTTCTGTTCGCGGCGCACACGGGGCCCGGGGACGATGTCTATGATTTCCTTCTTCCCGCCGCCCTCATCGCCGAGAAGGCGGGCTCTCTAACGAACACCTTGGGACTGATCCAGGAGTTCCAGCCTGTCTGGCGCCCCCCGGGAGAAGTGCGACCCGAATGGGAGGTGTTGGCCGACCTGGCCCGCGAGATCGGGTACGGGGAAGCATGGACGGACTTGACGTCTATTCGGGAGGCCATGGCCCGGGAATATCCTTTCTTCAGGAAGGGCCATGAGTGACGTCTTGATCATCCTCATCAAGGTCGTCCTAGCCCTGGCCTGGCTCCTGACCCTGACCTTGCTCATGACCTGGGTGGAGCGGAAGGAAAGCGCGGTCATCCAGGATAGGATCGGGGCCAACAGGGCCTCGATCCTCGGCCTCCGGCTCTTCGGACTCTTCCATCCGATCGCCGACGCCATCAAGATGATGTTCAAGGAGGATTTCGAGCCGTCCTTCACCCGGCGCTTCCTGCATACGCTCGCCCCGTTTCTGTCTTTCTTTTGCGTCGCTGTGACCATTGCGGCCATTCCCTTCGGACCGGCGGTCCGACTCGGAGACCGCATCGTAACCCTCCAGGTCGCCGACCTCGAAGCCGGCCTGCCGTTCGTTCTGGCCATGCTTTCCTTGGGGATCTACGGGATCGTCCTGGGCGGTTGGGCCTCGAACAACAGGTTCGCCCTCTTAGGGAGTATGCGCGGCGCGGCCCAGCTCATCTCGTATGAGGTCGCTCTCGGACTTTCCCTGGTCGGGCTGGTCCTTGTCTATCCCTCGCTCCGAATGTCCCGAATCGTTGAATTCCAGGGCGGGCTCCTCTTCGGCTTCCTTCCCAAGTGGGGGATCGTGCTCCAACCGCTGGGATTTATCATCTTCTTTATTGCCGCCCTGGCGGAAACCAAGCGGGTCCCCTTCGACCTTCCCGAAGGCGAGTCCGAGATTATCGGGTTCTACACGGAGTACAGCGGCCTTAAATGGGGTCTTTTCATGATGACGGATTTTCTGGAGGTCATCATCGTCGCCTGCCTCGCCGTGACGTTCTTTTTCGGAGGCTGGCAGGTCCCTTGGCTGGGGTCCGGAGGGTTCCGCTTTCCATGGGGAGGCGGATGGGCCCTGAGGGGTTGGATCGTCGTCGCCCTGCAGGTCCTGGCGTTCAACATCAAGGTCGGCCTTTTCTGCGGATTTCAGGTCCTCATCCGCTGGACGTATCCACGCCTCCGCTATGATCAGCTCATGGACCTGGGGTGGAAGGTGCTCGTCCCCCTCGGCTTCCTCAATCTTCTGGGCACGGGCTTTCTCGTGAGCGTGTGGAAATGAAGAGCTGGGGTTATCTCGTCGAGATCGTGAAGGGCGCCCTTATCACCACCCGTCACTTCCTCGTCAACATGTTCTTCCACACGGTCGCTCTCTTCGGCCTGAGGCCCCGCCGGCCCGGGGCCGTCACGATTCAATACCCGGAGAAACGGAAGGAATTGGCCGGCCGCCATCGCAGTCTGCATCGCCTGACACGAAGGGAGAACGGCATGCCCCGCTGCGTTGCCTGCCTGCTTTGCGCTACGGTTTGCCCGTCCGAGTGTATTACAGTGGAGGCCGCCGAGGACCCGGACCCCGAGGTCCAGAAGCGTCCGGAGCGGTTTTCGATCGATCTCGGTCGATGCTGCTTCTGCGGCCTCTGCGTCGAAGCCTGTCCCGAGGACGCCATCCGCATGGATACCGGAGTCATCGAGCTCGCGGAAACCAGCCGGGAAGCCCTCGACTACGGCCTCGAGGACCTGCTCCAATGAGGATGGAGCGGCTCGTCCTCGGCCCTGTCGAGATCACGGCGTTCTCGGCAGGAACCTTCCTGGTCGATGGGGGCGCCATGTTCGGTGTCGTGCCCCGTGTCGAATGGGAAAAGGCATGCCCTCCTGACGCTGAAAATAGGGTCCCGATCTCGCTGAACGTCTTTCTCATCCGGACTCCTTGGGCGCTCATCCTGGCAGATTCGGGCATCGGCACTATCCTCAACCGGAAATATCTCGATTTCTACAGCTTTCAGGGAACTCCCGATATCGGATCCCTGCTCGGGACCATCGGCTTCGGGCCCGAGGACGTGGACATCGTCTTCAACTCGCACCTTCATTTCGACCACTGCGGAGGGAACGTGAAAAAGGGCGGGAGAGGGGGCCTCGTCCCGGTTTTTCCCAGGGCAAGATACGTGGTCCAGAAGGGCGAATGGAGGAACGCCCTCCACCCTGTCGAAAGGGACAGGCCGAGCTATTTCCCTGTGAACCTGAGACCTCTTGAGGCCGCGGGATGCCTCGATCTCATCGAGGGGAACACGATCATTTCGAAGGGGGTGGAGGCCGTTCTTGTTCCCGGTCACACGGCTTTTCACCAGTGCCTGAAGGTCACGGCCGGAGGCGGGACCTTCTTCTTCCTGGGTGACCTCGTTCCGACCTCCGCCCATATCGGCCTCTTCACGGTTATGAGCTTCGACCTCTATCCTGTGGAAACCCAGGAGAACAAGAAGGCGGTATATCTGGAAGCCCTGGCGGGGGATTGGACGCTGGGCTTCAGTCATGACCCCTTGCGCTTCTTCGGACGACTCCGCAAGGCTGGAAGACGGTTCGTTTTCGCGCCCCTTGAATGAGTTGACTTTGACGATCATTTTTTCTTATGATAGGTGTTCTTGAAATCCTTAAGGAGGACCATGAATGAAGAAAGTCACCGTTGAAGAGTTGTTGGCGAAAGCCGAACAGCCATCGAAAGACGCTCCACGCCTGCATAAGTTCTACAAGGGCAAGATGGGCGTTGCGCTGAAGTGCCGGGTCGTCGACTTCAACGACTTTGCCATTTGGTACACGCCCGGAGTGGCCGCAGTTTGCAAGGAGATCGCCAAGGATAAAGAGAAGGCCTACGAGTACACGAACAAGTGGAACAACGTGGCCGTCATCAGCGACGGCACGCGCGTCCTGGGACTCGGAGACATCGGTCCCGAGGCGGGCCTGCCTGTCATGGAGGGCAAAGGCCTCCTCTACAAGTACCTGGGCGGCGTTGACGCCTTCCCGCTCTGCCTCGACGAAAAGGACCCCGACAAGATCATAGAGATCTGCAAGGCCCTCCAACCGACCTTCGGCGGTTTTAACCTCGAAGACATCTCGCAGCCCAAATGCTTCAAGATCCTCGACACCCTCAGGGCAGAATGCGAGATCCCGGTCTGGCACGATGACCAGCAGGGAACGGCCTGTGTCACGGTCGCCGGCCTGATCAACGCCCTAAAGATCGTCAGGAAGGACATCGCAGCGGTCAAGTGTACGGTCGTCGGTTCGGGCGCCTCGGGCATCAATATCGCCCGGATGATCATGGCCGCCGGCGCCAGCCCCGAAAACATGCTTTCGGTCGACTCCAAGGGCATCCTTTCGCGCGACCGGGCCGACCGCGAAACGCTCCAGGAAAAATATAAAGAGAAATGGGACCTTTGCCTGCGGACGAACCCGACATGTCGTCAGGGCACCATGGCCGATGCCATCAAGGGCGCGGACGTCCTGGTCTGCGTCTCGACCCCCGGACCCGGCACCGTCAAACCGGAATGGATAAAGACCATGGCCCCCGATGCCATCGTCTTTGCCGAGGCCAATCCGGTCCCGGAGATCTGGCCTTGGGAGGCCAAGGAAGCCGGCGCCCGCATTGTGGCCACGGGTCGTTCCGATTTCCCCAATCAGGTCAACAACTCCCTCGGCTTCCCCGGCATCTTCCGTGGCGCCCTGGATGTCCGGGCCAAGACCATCACGGACGAGATGTGCATTGCGGCCGCCCGTGAGCTAGCCAAGGTCGCCGAGGACAAGGGCATTCACGAGGATTACATCGTTCCGAACATGGACGAGTGGGAGGTCTTTCCCCGGGAGGCCGTGGCCGTGGGCTCGAAGGCCATTGAGCAGGGCGTGGCCCGGTTCAATTTCCCGGCTGAGGAACGCCTTAAGATGGCCGAGGAGATCATCCGGACCGCCCGAAACCAGGTCCAGTGGATGATGAAGGAAGGGTTCATCATTGATCCGGATAAATGAGGAGCGGAGTTCATCGATGTTGACACGGCGGCGCGAATGTGCTATAAAATCAGGCAATCGTTAAAATGGTGAGAGTCTAGATGCAAGATAGCGCTTCAGTTCCAGTCGCCGGTGCCCTCGGTCCCCCGTAATTTTCAACGTCCGATCATCGAGAAGAGGAAATCCATATAGGGTGAAAAGATTTCTGGAGTTCAGATCCAGAGTGACGACAGAGGAGGTGAAAATCATCGGAACGCAAACACAAAAAGGGCAACGGAATAAAGTCAACGCACTTAAAATTCAAAAAAAGGAGATTATGAAGATGAAAAACTTCATGAAGGTTCTAGTGTTTGGTCTTATGGTTGCGTTCGTTTTCACGAGCTGCGCCAAGGTCCCGACCCAAGCCATTGACACCGCCAAGGCTGCCATTGACTCCGTGGTCGCGGCCCAGGGCGACATCTATGCCCAGGACGAGATGAAGAAGCTGAACGATGACATGATTGCTGCCAACGACGAAGTCACCGCCCAGTCCAAGAAGTTCTTCAAGAAGTTCGGCAAGGCCAAGGAAATGCTGGTCAAGGTCGTTGCCGACGCCGACGCCGTCAAGGCTCTCGTTCCCGCCAGGATCGAGGAAGCCAAGAACGCCGCCGTTCAGGCCCAGACCGAGGCCAAAGCCGCTGTTGACGAAGCCACGGCTCTTCTTGATAAGGCCCCCAAGGGCAAAGGCACCAAGGCCGACATCGAAGCCATGAAGGCCGACCTCGCCGGCATTGTAGCTTCCTTCGCCGAGGTCCAGACCGCCATCGACGGCCAGGACTTTTTCGGCGCCAAGGATAAGGCCGTCGTCGTCAAAGAGAAGGCTACCGTTATCTGCGACCAGGTCAAGGCCGCCATCGAGAAGATCAAGGGCAAGTAACCCTGCTGAAGGACAAAACTTTTTTTTGTGAGATATCGACGAATTGTCTTATATATCCTAGCTGTTTATCTCACAGGTTGTAAGGCACCGCCGGTTCCTCCAGAGGTTGAGAGAGCTGCGATCCTGGAGCAGCAACTCTGGAGGGCCGGTGCTTCCGTTTACGCCCCCCTTGAGTATGAGGGGTATGTGGAGAAGACCAAGCAGGCGAGGCAGGACTTTGCCAAAGAAAACCTGAAGCTGGGCTGGTTCAGAAGGTACGATCTTCTCCGAGAGCGGTTTCGGACAGCGGTCGAATCCGGGGACGCCATCCTTGCCGGGATTCGGAGGGAAAAGACAGATAGGGCCGGCCGGATCCGGGTCGAAACCGCCGCCCTCCAAAAGCGGCTGGCCACCCTCAACGAAATCACTCTTTCCCTTAATGAGCGGGGCCGGGCCCGCCAATGTCTGTCCCAGGCGGAGGTTATGCTCAAGGAGGCCGGGCTGATGGCCGGCCAAGACAAGTTTGACGAAGCCGACGACAAGCTTAAAAGCGTCAAGGACGTCATCAAGGAAGCCGAGGGCGTATGCCTGAAGCTTCTCAGCCGTTATATGGATCAGCGCCAGATCGAATCTTGGAGGCGGGCGGCCGAAGAAACGATTGCCGAATCCAGGACCAAAGGCATCACGGCCATCGTCGTCAGTAAGCTGGAAAAGAGAATGGTCATCTACAAGAAGGGCCTGGCGGTCGCGGAATTCGACGTCGGGCTCGGCTTCAACGGGCTTTCCGACAAGCTCCACTCAGGCGATGACGCCACCCCGGAAGGCCGCTATCAGATCACGAAAAAGAACCCCTCCAGCCGCTTTTACAAGGCTCTTTTGATCAACTATCCCAATGAAGAGGACAAGCGGCGCTTCGCCGCCGCCAAGCAGAAGAGGGAAATCCCCTATTGGGTCGGAATCGGAG
>CAZSMW010000387.1:0-8398 GCA_964607985.1 uncultured Eubacteriales bacterium | reverse complement strand
TCGCGACCTCCGGCGTGACAGGCCGGCGTTCTCCCTTAGCCCTTCAGCCCGGCAGGCCCGCTATGCTCAATGTGTGCTCAAAGTTGTGCTCAGCGGATGCCTAAAACGGTATAAAGCTGTACAAAATTGCGACAATTTCGGAATGCTGGAGATGATGGATAAAAGGCAGATTTCTCGGGGAATATGGGAGCGCGCCTGGAGAGACTCGAACTCCCGACCCGCTGCTTAGAAGGCAGCTGCTCTGTCCAGCTGAGCTACAGGCGCACCCGAAGTATCCGGCAAATCATAACTTGTCAACGCCTTGGATATCAACTCGCTTCTTCTCTTGGTAGCCGCCGGCTGTAGTCTTATCCTACGGTTACGTTTTTTCCTACGGCCCGGCCGAAGACGCGACCTGAAGGTTGCGACGACATTCCCTGTGCTCACTCACGCGTGCCCAGGAGGAAAAATCGGGGAGATCGGATTTGAACCGACGACCTCCTGCTCCCAAGGCAGGCGCGCTAACCAGGCTGCGCCACTCCCCGCACATACCGCTTAAAACAATAGCATAAGAGGGGTCAGGTCTTAACTTTTGACTAAAAATTCAAAAGTTGAGACCTGACCCCTTGGCGGCCGCTCAGCGGCGAAGGCTCTTGTCGATCGTCGCCCGATCGATCTTGACCACGACGGGCCGGCCGTGGGGACAGAGCGAGGGCTGGGAGGTCTTGAAGAGCTCCTCGACGAGGTATTCCATCTTGGCCATGGGGAGGACCTCGCCGGCCTTGATCGCCGACTTGCAGGCCATGGTCGCCAGGAGCTTCTCGCGCCTCCCGGCCTTTTTTTCCCGGCCGACCGCCTCCAGCAGGCCTAGAAAAATTTCCTTGGCCTCCTCAGCTTTGAACACGTCCGGATGCTCCTTGAGCGCGTAGCTCCGGCCGCCCATCCCCTCCACAAGAAAGCCGGCGTCCTCGAAGAGCGCCCGGTTCTCCTCGAAGCTCAGCACCCCGGAGGGCGGGAATTCCATGATGACCGGGATGAGGAGCATCTTCCGGGGCCAGGACCTTTTGCGGTCGACCTCGAGGTATTTCTCGTAAAGGACGCGTTCGTGGGCGTTATGCTGATCGATGACGAAAACCGCCTCGTCCGAGACCGCAACGATATACATGTTCAGATATTGACCTAGGACCGCGGGCCCCGAGCGCGCCGGTTCAGCCTGTGACGTCTGGAGATTAACCGGTTCTTCAGGGCGCCTCTTCCTGACGGCCTGGAACGCGGCGAAATCAAGCGGCAGGCCCTCCTCTTCGACTCTCGGCGCGTGCTCCCGGGGGTCCGTCCCCGGCGTATAAACATCCTTGATCCCGCTCACCCTGATGGCCGCCTGCCCGACGCTCCTCAAGACAAGCCGGAAAACCGCCTGGGAATCCCGAAAGCGGACCTCGGCCTTGGCCGGATGAACGTTGACATCCACTTCGGAGAACGGCACGCTCAGGAAAAGGAAGGCCTCGGCCGAACGGTCCTTTTCCAGAATCCCGGAATAAGCCTGATTCAGGGCGGCCTGGAGCGTTCGGTCCTTGACGGGCCGGGCGTTGACGTAGAAAAACTGGTGGTTCCGGTCCGCCCTTCCCCGGAGCGGCCTGGACGCGAACCCACGGACCCCGCACTCCCCTTCCTTGTAGTCGACCTCCATCAGGCCGTCGAGAACCGCCTTCCCGTAGAGCTGGAAGATCCTCTCCCTGAGGCCGGTCACCGCCGGGCAGTTCAGGAGCTCCCTCGGGCCGTGGGCTAGGATAAAACGGACCCCGGGGTAGGCCAGGGCCGCGTTGGTCAGATATTTAGCAATGAAGCTCAACTCGGACCTGTCGGAGCGGAGGAACTTCCTCCGGGCCGGCATGTTGAAGAAGAGTTCCCGGACCTCGATCGACGTCCCTCTTGGGAAAGCGATATCCGTGACGTGCAGGAGTTTGTCTCCTTCCCGTTCGATCTCGGTCCCTCTATCCCCGCTCCCGTCGAACGTTTTAAGCTCGATGCGGGACACGGCCGAGATGCCGGCCAGCGCTTCCCCCCGGAAGCCGAGGGTGGCGATGCGCTCGAGGTCCTCCTCGCCGGCGATCTTGCTCGTGGAGTGGCGCCGGAAGCAGAGGGCCGCGTCCTCGTGGGACATGCCCAGGCCGTTGTCCAGAATCTTGATGAGCTTCTTGCCGCCGTCGAGGAGGTCGACCCTGATCTCCGTTGCTTCCGCGTCCAGGGAGTTCTCGACGAGCTCCTTGACGACGGAAACCGGCCGTTCGATGACCTCGCCGGCCGCGATTTTCTGGGCAAGCTCAGGCGGAAGGATGCGTATTCGCTTCATCGTTCTCATCCGGTCGAGCCTATCAACTCCAGGGACGCCTGGCCGATCGTCTCCTGGAGCGTTGCGGCCGTTATCCGCACCTTGACGATTTCCCGCCGGGCGGCGGGGCAGTCCGGAACCCGGACCCGGATGTAATTACCCGTCAGGAGCTCGGCCTCCCGGCCTTTCTTCGCGATCACCACGGCTTCAAGCTCCCTCCCGACGAACCTTCTTCGGAAATCCAGGTTCTTTTTCCCGGAAAGCTTCCTCAGGACCGCGGCCCTTTCCATCTTGATCTTTTCGCCGACCGGCGCCATCCGGGCGGCTTCGGTCCCCTCCCTCGGCGAATAAGGAAAGACGTGGAAATAATCCAGGGGCGTCCGGCTCAAAAAATCGCGAGTCCTCTCGAAATCATCGTCGCTCTCCCCAGGGAAACCGGCGATGATGTCGGCGCCGAGCGCAGCCTCGGGCGATCGGCGGCGCAGGCCTTCCAGGATCTTCTCGTAATTTCTCCTGGCCGCGCCCCGCCCCATCATTTCCAACACCCGGTCCGAGCCGCTCTGCAAGGACAGGTGGAAGTGCGGGCATATCCAAGAGCTCATCGCGATATGATCGATCAGCGCATCGTCCAATAGGCGCAGATCGAGGGAACTCAACCGGACCCGGCCGAGATCCTCGATCGCTGCGATCCCGCGGAGGAGATCAAGGAGCGAGCTTCGAGGCTCGAGGTCGAACCCGTAGGAAGAGAGGTGGATCCCCGCCAGGACGATCTCCCGGTAGCCCCGCGCCGTGAGGTCGCCGACCCGCGCCAGGACATCCTCCGGACGAACGCTCACGCCCTTCCCCCGCACGCTCGGAATGACACAATACGAACAGTGGAAATCGCAGCCGTCCTGGACCTTGATCTGGGCCCGGGCCCGATAAGGGGCGATGGTCACTGTTCCCTCAGGCGCTCCCGTTTCTTCGATGAGCTTCCCCGCCAGATCGCCTTTTTCCGCGTTGCCGACGACCATCCAGACGCCGGGCATCCGGCCAAGTTCCCTGCCGGCCCGTTCGGCCAGGCAACCCGTCACGATCAGGCGGGCCGTCGGGTTCCGGCGCGCGACCTTGCGGATGAACCGCTTGACGTCCCGGTCCGCCCGGCCGGTGAGGGTGCACGAATTGACGAGGACGTAATCGCTTTGTTCCCAGGCCTCCCCGACCGCGAGCCCGCGCTTCCGAAATTCCTCGGCCCAGCCGAACGCCTCGGCCTGGTTGACCCGGCAGCCGAAGTTTCGTATGGAAAAAGAGGTCATGCCTTTTCTTGAACCTTCCTTGAGCTCGCTTCGACCTCTTCGGCCATTGTTTTTCGATGAGCGGCCAGTTTCTTCCGGAGCCCGGCATCGTTCAAGGCCAGGATCTGGACGGCCAGGAGGGCCGCGTTGGCTCCTCCCGCCTTGCCGAGCGCGACCGTGGCGACCGGGATGCCCTTGGGCATCTGGACGGTGGACAAAAGGGCGTCCATTCCAGCCAGCGCCGCACTCTCCACCGGCACGCCGATGACCGGACGGACCGGGTGGGCGGCGACGACCCCGGCCAGGTGGGCGGCCTTACCGGCGACCGCGATGAAGACTTCCGTCCCCTTCTCCTCGGCTTCCCTGACCAGCCTCAGCGTCCGTTCCGGCGAACGGTGGGCCGAGGTCACTTCGAGGTCGAACGGCACGCCGAACTCCTTCAAGATTTCCAGGCCGTCCTTGATGACGTCGAAATCGGATCCGCTTCCCAGGAATATCGTCACGTTCATGGTCAAACCTCCCTTTCCGCGCCGATGTCGCGACGGAAGTGCATCGCCTCGAAATAGATCTTCCCGATCGCGGAATAGATCTTCGTCATCGTCTCTTCGAGCGTCGCCTCGGAGGCGCAGACGTCGAGGACGCGCCCGCCGTTCGTTCGGTATTTTCCGTCCACGACCACCGTTCCGGCATGAAAGAGGACAACACCCGGGATGGTTTCGACCTCGCCGAGCCCGGTGATCTCCTTTCCGTTTTCATACTTGCGGGGATACCCCCCCGACGCCAGGACGACGCAGGCCGAGGGCTTGAGGCTCCAGCGGACCTCACCGCGGAGGACCTCCTCCTCGATGGCCGAGAGCATGATCTCGACGAGGTCGCTCTCCAGCCTCAACATCTGGGGTTGGGTCTCGGGGTCCCCGAACCGGCAGTTGTACTCGAGGACCTTCGGCCCGTCCTCGGTCAGCATCAGGCCGCAGTAAAGAACGCCCTTGTACTTCCGCCCCTCCTCGAGCATCCGGGTGATCGTCGGGAAGACGATCGTTTCCATGATGTCCGAATAGAGCTTCTCGTTCATGTGGGGTGATGGGGATATCGCGCCCATGCCGCCTGTGTTCGGTCCCTTACCGCCGTCGTAAACGGCCTTGTGGTCCATGACCGTCACGAGGGGTCGGACCCGGGCGCCGTCGGAGATCACGATGAACGACACCTCCCGCCCGCGCAGAAATTCCTCGATGAGGACCCTCTTCCCCGCCGCGCCGAACTTCTTCTGGACCATCATTTCGGAGGCCGCCTCCTCCGCCTTCTTTGGATTTTGACAGATGACCACACCCTTGCCCCCGGCCAAGCCGTCGGCCTTGACGACGACGGGGAAGCCGAGATCGCCCGTCTTTAGGATCATCTGGGCATGGTCGAAGGTGTCGGCTATCCGGAACCGGCCGGTCGGGATATTGTGCCTCTCCATGAACTGCTTGGCGAAGATCTTGCTTCCCTCAAGCTCGGCCGCCTTCTTCCTCGGGCCGAAGATGCGCAGGCCCCTCTTCTCGAACTCGTCCACGATCCCCAGGGTGAGGGGGACCTCGGGGCCGACGACCGTCAGGCCGATCGCTTCTTTTTGGGCGAATTCCGCCAGGCTCTTGACGTTGGAATCCTCGATGGCCACGTTCTCCCCGAGGGCCATGGTCCCCGGGTTCCCCGGCGCGCAAAAGAGCTTCTCGCAGCGCGGGCTCTGTTTGATCTTCCAGGCCAGGGCGTGTTCTCTGCCGCCGGAACCGACGACGAGTATCTTCATCTTTCGACCTCCACTCCAAAGATGCCGGCAAAGACCTTGGCGGCCACCGGCAAGGCATCCTTGACCGGCAGGCAGTAGAGCATCTCAAGGAAACCCTCGCGGTATTTCCTGATCTCCTCCTTCACCGGCTTGTTCCTGATGACGGCGTCGGCGATATAGCCGGCCAGCACGTCGAAGTCCTTTTCCTTCATGCCGAACCGGGTCATTTCCTGGACGCCCATGCGGATGCCGCTCGAGACGAGAAAGGTCTCGTCGTCGGGCAGGGCCTGGTAGTTGGTCAGGATGTTGTTCTCCTCGAGGCGTCGGGCGATCGCCATCCCGTTCCCGAACGGTTTGACCCTGATGAGGACTTGGTGGGTCTCGGTGAACCCGTCCTTCTCGTCGCCCTCGACCGGAATGCCCTTGTCCTTTAGGGCCCGGGCAAAGGCCTTGGCGTTGGACCGGACCTGCTTCTGATAGGGCTCCTTGAACTCGTTCATCTCATAAACAGACATGAGCAGGGCGAGCAAGGTCCCGAGATGGTGGTTCGAGGTCGAGCCGGGGAAGGCGCGGGCCTTGATGTCGAGCCAGAGGTTTCGGAGCGGTGACCCCTGGGGGAAGTTGCCGGCGATGAGGCCGCGCTGGGGGCCGAAGAACGTCTTGTGCGTGCTGCCGGTGACGACGTCGACGCCCTCGGCGAGCGGCTCCTGGAAGGCCCCGTAGAGGCCGAGGACGTGGGCCATGTCGAACATGATCACCGGCTTATCCGGCCAGTCCTTGACGATGTCGGCGACGAACTTGACGGGCTCCTGATAGATGAACATGCTCTTGCCGAAGACCATGAGCTCGGGCCGGTTCTTTTCCAGCAGTTCGGCGAGCTTCGGAAGGTCCGGCTTATACGGGTTATCCGCCAGGACCGGGAAATGGACGACGCGCTCTTTCCCCGTGGCCGGGTCTTCCTCTACGAAATTGAAGAGAGCGCCCATGGGCTGGGAGCTCAAGTGGCCGCCCTTGGTGAGGTCGTTGTTCATGACCAGGCGCATCCGGCGGGAGGGCTGTCCCTGGGGCCGGTTGCGATTGATGAACTTGACCATACCCTTGAAAACGACCTCGTTGGCCATCTGGCCGCTGATCGGCCGGAGCTCGATCTCGCCGCAGTTGAAGTATTTTCCCAGCTCCTTTTGGGCCTCGATCTCGACGTCCCTAATGAAATCGATCCCCTGGTAAAAATAGACCTCCTCGCCCTTCATGGTCCGGTGCTCGGCGTAGCGGCCTGAGGGGTCCGAGATCTCGCACATCTTGACCAGGAGCGAGGGAGTGGACTCCGAAGGGATCAGGTTGAAGCATTCCCTCCGGCGCCAGACGTTGTTTTTCTCGACCCTGTCCGCCAGGCCCCGGACCTTATCGATGAACGAAGACATCATGAATACTCCTATTTGAAGTGATCGTCCTCGATCCGCCGGATCTTATCGACGCGTCGGGCGTGGCGGCCGCCCTCAAAAGCCGTCGCCAGGAAGACGCCGACGATGCGGAACGCCTCGTCCGGACTGAGCACCCGGCCGCCCATCGTCAGGCAGTTGGAGTCGTTGTGGATCCGGCTCATCTCGGCCGTATACTCGTTCCAGCAGGGGGCCGCCCGGATACCCTTGAACTTATTGGCCACGATGCCCATCCCGATCCCCGTCCCGCAGACAAGGATGCCGCGGTCGCATTCCCCGGAAACGATGCTTTGGGCGGCTTTGGCGCCGAAGTCCACGTAGTCCACATTTTCCCCGGGGCCGCAGCCGAAGTCGACGTATTCGATCCCCCTTCCGGCCAGGTATTCCGCGACCGCTTTCTTCAGGTCAAACCCGGCATGATCCGAGGCCAGCGCGATCTTCATGTTATATTAAACGCAAACCATCGAGAGGACTTATCGGTCATTCGATGAACTTGGCAGCCTCCGGCATGACTTCCAAGGCCTTGGCCACGACGGGGTCCGACCTTCGGTAGGCCCGGATGCCTTCCTCGACTCCCCAGAGGGCCGAGGCGATCTCCCGCTCGAGCTCCCTCCGGATTTCGTCCGCGGACTCCTTGAACTTGACCTCGTCGAACGGGATCTTGATCGACCGGAGATAGCTCTTGAAATCTTCCAGGACTTCCGGCCCGGCGACGAAGAGGTCCCCGATGACGATCTTCCCGGCGGCGTCGGCCTTCGTCCCGCGGTCCCGGGGGAACACGAACCGGCCGGCGAGCTCCGTCTGGTGCTGGATGAGCTTCCTGGCGTAAGCGAAGAAGGACCCCTTGACCATCAATTCAAAGGTCAGGGGCTTTATGGAAAAGGCGACCTCGTAGTCCGGGCTGATGCCGCCCTGCCCGAGGACCTTCCTCCCTTTGAGGGTGAACTTGATCTCGCGGCTCTCGGCCGGGGCCTGTTTGCCCATGAGATAATCTTCGATATAGCTGTAGTCCCGCTGGATGGCCCGGCCGCTCGGCGTCAGGTATTTGGCCGTCGTGATGGCTACGGCCATGTTCGAGGACAGGGGAAAGACCGTCTGGACGAGACCTTTTCCCCAAGAGTCGTGCCCGACGACAAGCCCCCGGTCATTGTCCATGACCGCGCCGCTGACGATCTCCGAGGCGCTGGCCGTCCCCTGGTCGATGAGGACGACGAGAGGGATCTTCTCGAACTGCTCGTCCCGGAGGGCCCAGAAATCCTTGTTATAACCCAGGTTCCTGCCGCGGATGGAAACGACCAGGGCGCCCTTGGGCAGGAATTCGTCCGAGACCTCGATCGACGAGACCAGGGGACCACCCGTGTTCCCCCGGAGGTCCAGGATGAGGCTCTTCATTCCAAGGCCGCTGAGTTTGGCGAGCTTTTCCTGGAGTTCCCGGTCGGTGTACTCGGCGAAGGTCCGGATGAAGATGTAACCGACGTTGTTGTCCAGCATGAAGGCGTATGGCACGCTGTAGAGCGGGATCTCCTCGCGGATGACGGTCAGTTCGATGGGTTTGTCGAACCCCTCGCGGGCAATGGTGATGTTGACCTTCGTCCCCTTTTCGCCGCGGAGC
>CAZSMW010000386.1:0-3708 GCA_964607985.1 uncultured Eubacteriales bacterium | reverse complement strand
CCCGTTGAATACGAAACATATGGGAAGCGCGTACCTCTTTTTTTTCCCTCCTTCAGGAAAGCCCCCGCCTATCAGAGCAGCCCCTTCAGCCGGACCCTGTACCGGAAGAACAAGGAACGGCGGGCCCTTATCGGAACGATTATCTTCTGGATCGTTCTCATCGCAAGAATTTATCTCCCGGGCTCCTGATCCCTGTGATGACTTGAGTTTCCTTTTACGCCGGACTCTGCTATAACTTCCCCGTGCCTACGGACAAACGCATCGAGAGGATCACCCTGGTCCTGTCGGCCCGCCAACCCGACCTCAGGGTCGTCCTCGAGGGCGTGACCATCGCCCACAACGCCAGCGCCGTCATCCGGACTTGCGACGCCGCCGGCGTCCTGTATCTCGACCTCATCTCGCCGAACCCCGACCTCCTCCGATTCAACGAGGCCATCACGACAAGGGCCGACAAGTGGCTCGAGATCTCGGTCCACGCCTCGGCGTCCGAGTGTCTCAAGCTCCTGAAGGAGACGGGGTTCAAGATCGTCGTGACCCGCCTGGGCGGGGGGTCGATCCCTTATACCGAATTGGATTACACCCAGCCCCTGGCCCTTGTCTTCGGGAGCGAATCGGACGGCATCTCGGACGAGGCGTTGGCCTTCGCCGACCACGTCGTCCATATCCCTATGGTGGGCATGGTGCAGAGCCTCAATCTTTCCGTGTCGGTGGGAGTCATTCTTTATGAGGCCTTCAAGCAGAGGCAGGTCAAGGGATACTTCGACAGGCCGCGGCTCGCGCCCGAAGATCTCGAGATTCTGGCTGCAAAGTGGCTGAACAATAAATAGATGAGGGGGAAGGAGACACAGTCCCCTCCCCCCTTCGAGAGATGGATACAGGAGCAGGTGGCTTGGTTAGATTTTCGTCGCCCAACGCCTGACGAAACGTTTCAGGCCCGAGGCGGTCGACTTGCCTTTTTCGCCCAATAAGGCGAATTCGTCGTTCAGCTTCTTCATGCCTTCGTTCATTTCCCGGCCGAAAAGCGCCAGGCCTTCCTTCGCGTCCCCGAACGGCGCCATGCCGAAAGATCCGCCGCTCTCTTCCTCTTCGACCTCCACGTCAAAGGTGAGCGGTTTCTTTTCCCTGAGGACCTCGATCTTGATCTTGTCGCCCTTCTTCTTGTCCTGGACGATACCGCTGAGCTCGTTCACGGTCTCGACACGCTTGTCCTCAGCCTTGACGATGACATCCCCGACCTTCAGGCCGGACTTCTGGGCGGGACCCTTGTCCGTCAGCCGGTTGACCAGGAGACCGGTCCCCTCCTTGACGCCGAAATATTCGGACATCTCCGTGTTCAGCTCGTCCAGGTAAACGCCGACAAACTTGCGGCGCTCCCAGGAGAATTCCTTGCCCTTAGGCGGAAAGAACACCTTGGGGGGCTTCGTAGCCTTGTCCTTCGGCGTCACGTCGAGCGGCGGTGGAAGGGGTGGGAAGAGCCTGGGGAACCGGAGCTCGAGCTCCCTTTTCGCTTCCGCCTCGGGATACTCGCCCAGCTTGACCTTGATCTCCATGGGTTTGCCTTCCCGCTCGACCTTCAGGGTAACGTCTTCTCCGGGCTTTCTCTTCCGGATCTCGGAAGCCAGCATCTGAGTGCTCGTGACGTCCTTGTCCCCGAACTTGCGGATGACGTCCCCTTCCTTGAACTTGGCCAGTTCGGCCGGGCTTTCCTCATCGACGCCGACGACCTCGATCCTTCCCTCCTCATCTTGGGCGATGGACAGGCCCATCCAGCCTCTCTGGACCTTGCCTTTCTCCCGGATCTCCGCAGCGACCTTCTCGACGATGTCCACGGGGACGGCCAAGGCCATCCCCGAGGAGGGGGCTTCGGCCTTGCTCATGACGTACCCCGAGCCGACCTGCTCCTGGTCCCGGAACTCGAAGACCACCGGCCGGTCCTCCGTGTAGATGCCGCGAAGAAGCCCGACCATCCGGCCGTTCTCGTCCACGACGGGACCGCCGCTTGAACCCGGTGTCACCCAGATGTTCAATCTCAGCCTCTCTTCGGAGACTGAGCTGACGATGCCTTGGGTGACCGCGGGAGTCATTTCCGGGGAAATGCTGACGACGCAGATCCAGGCGCCCGGGCTGAGGTCTTCCACCTTTCCCATCGGAAGGGGCGTCAGCCCCTTTTCCTTGGCCCGGACAAGGGCCAGATGCGTCTCGGAGTCGAAGCCGAGGAACTCGGCGTCGATCCGCTTCCCGTCGGACGTGATGACTGTGATCTTTTCGTCCCTCGGCGAGATCAGGGCGGTTGTCAGTATGTGGCCGTCCTTGTCGATGACGACCCCCGTCGCGACCCGCCGCGTCCCGTTCCGGGCCTCGACCCGGACGACGGACGGATAGATCCTTTTCGTGATACCGGCGATGTCCTTCTCGGCGACGGCTCCCCCGGCGCTTTCGGCGCTCAAGCTCATCGTAAGAAAGAACAAAGCTGCCATGCTCATCGAGATGATTCTCAGATTCTTGCTCATGGCCGGAAAACCTCCTTAATACGTGATCTCCTGAGGCGATGCCTCAGAGACCTGCTCCAGTATGTAAACCGTTCGCGGTTCGTATGACGCGTTGTGGACCTCGGTGGAATAGTCCATGGTCTCCATGACTTGGACCGGTTCGGCCGCGACGGGTCCGGACACCCTGCCCTTCCCCGCCATGCTCACTCCCTCGGGCTTCCTCAGGACGAGGACGTTGACGAGGACGAAGGTCGCCAGAAGGACGGCCGTCGCCCCCGCGAAGGCATAGCCGTAGGTCCGCAGGGCGTGGGACCGGCGCTCCTTGCGCCGGGGAAGCTCAGCCAGGACCCTAGCCTCGAAACCCTCGGGGGCCCCGACCCTTTCCAGCCGATCGAAAATATTATGCTCTTCCATGCTCCCTCACTTCATTCTTGGACGCGTAGGTGTCGCCATGGGCTGCTTTTTCCAACATCTTTTTCAGATATTCCCTTCCGCGGCTAATCCTCGCCTTGACCGTCCCTATGGGCCTCTTGATGATCCGGGCGATCTCCTCCTGTGAGAACCCCTCCATGTCCTTGAGAACGACCGGGACCCGGTACCGCGGGTGGAGCGCATCCAGGGCTTCCCTCAGGTTGCGGATGAGCCCGGGATCCGGAGGGTCTTCGGAATAGGTCCCCGCATTAAAGCTGTTCGGGAGGTCGTCGAGGGAGACCGTCGCAATCTTCCGCCTCTTCTTGACCTCGGTTTTGGCCAAGTTGGAGGCGATGGTATAAATCCAGGAGGAAAGGGGCGCTATGGGTTTGTACTTGTCGGCCTTAAAATAGACCCGGAGGAACGTCTCCTGGGAGAGTTCGACGGCCTTCTGGTAATCACCTGTGAATTGATACAAGTAGTTCACGATCCTGTTCTTGTACAGACCCATGAGCTTGGCGAAAGCCGCCTCGTCTCCTTCCTTCACATGGGAGATCAGCTCTTGTTCGTCCATGTTCAATTCGTTCAAACGCTTTTTCCCACCGCTTCGTTGCATTTTCCCGGGCCGGAACGATCTTCCTTGGTCCCGGAAAGCCATTAAATTCTATGTTTTTTTTGGGTTTTGGACAACACCGTGAACTCTCGGCCGTCCGGCCCCTCAGGGGCCCCCCCCCCGCCCAGTCTCTCGTTGACGGAAGCATTTCCTTTCGTGTGAGAAGGAATTCGAAGCTCGGGGCGCGCCCTCCGT
>CAZSMW010000385.1:0-3247 GCA_964607985.1 uncultured Eubacteriales bacterium | reverse complement strand
GTCCGGTCCCGGCGCTGGGCGAGGAGAAGCCCGAATTTCTTATCTCCCAGACGCCCTTCATGGACAGGAATGCGGGGATCGCCGACGTCGTCCTGCCCGCCGCGACCTTCGTCGAATCCGGCGGCACGTTCGTCAACGTGGAAGGCCGGATCCAGACGTTCGGGCCGGTCTTGGAGACCAGGGGCGGCTCGAGGCCGGATTGGAGGATCGTGTCCGAACTGGCGGGGAAAATGGGATTGCCTGGGTTCGATGTCCCTTCCCGCGACCAGCTCCAAAAAGAGATCCGGGCCCGCTGTCCGGGCTTTGCGGAAGCCTTCCCGGAAACCTCGACTTCCCGGGGCGCCGAGTTCCTGAAAGAAGAGCAGCTCGGAGTGAAAGATCCGGTCCCCATGGATGACGGTTTCGCTCCCGCAGCGCCGACCGAAGAATATCCCTTCCTGCTCAGAACGTATCGCTCGTCAACTCTGTATCGGGGGATTGACCTCGCCCTGGAGATCAAAGGGCTTGGAAAAATCCGGGACCCGCGCCGAGTTTTCATGAACGCGGACGACGTCCAGAGGCTTGGTTTGGAAGAGGGCGAGGCGATCGAGGTCGAAGCGGCCTGCGGCTTGATGACCGGGCTGGTCAGGACCTCGGACGGCGTCCCCCCGGGGGGGCTGGGAATGGACTTGACGCCCACGGACCCGGGGCCACGGATGTTTCTCACGGCGGGTGTTCTTCCCGTAAGGATAAGGAGAAAGAGCTGATGGCCAGGATCCTCCGCCGCGAACGCCTTGTTCCCAACGTCCACCTCATTGAGGTCCACGCTCCCGAGGTGGCGAAGAAATGCGGGCCGGGGCAGTTCGTCATTGTTATGCCGGACGACAAGGGGGAGAGGGTCCCCCTCAGCATCGCCGATTGGGACAGGGAGCGAGGCTCCGTCGTGTCCGTGTTCATGGTCGTGGGGACTTCGACGCAGAAGCTCTCCCTCCTCAACGCGGGAGACGATGTGCCCGTTTACGTCGGGCCGTTGGGAAAGCCCTCCGAGATCGGGAACTTCGGAACGGTCCTCTGCGCGGGCGGCTGCTTCGGGATCGCCGCCATTCATCCCATCGTCCGGGCCCTCAAAGCGACCGGCAACCGGGTAGTGACGCTGCTCGATGCCAAAGCCGGATATCTTTTATATTGGGAGGACAGGATCAGGAACCTCAGCGACCGCCACTATGTTTCCTCGCGGGACCCTATGTTCCATACGAAGGACTTCATTTCGCGCAGGCTCGAGGAGGTCATCAGGGAGGAGGGCCGTGTCGACCGGGTCGTGGCCATCGGCTGCACCTACCTCATGTCCAGCTGTTCGGAGGCGACGCGCCCCTTCGGCATCCCGACCGTGGTCAGTCTCAACCCGATCATGGTCGATGGCACGGGCATGTGCGGCGCCTGCCGGGTCACGGTGGGGGGAAAGACGAAGTTCGCCTGCGTCGACGGGCCCGACTTCGACGGCCACGCCGTGGACTGGCAGGAGCTTTTCTCCAGAAGAAAGTCCTATTTCGACGATGAGATCCGGTCGCTCTGCGACTGGGAGGGAAGGACATTCCCGTGACCGACAAGAAAGAGATCCCGGCCGAGCTCAAGGAGCGCCTGAAGTCCGCATACGATGAGGACTGGCGCCGGGACCTGCGCAAGTCTGTCCCCGTCAAGGAAAGGATGAAGGTCCCGCGACAAAAGATGCCCGAACGGGAAGCGGACGAAAGGAACAAGGATTTCCGGGAGGTCAATCGCGGGCTCGGCCCGGAAGCCGCCATCCTCGAGGCCCGCCGCTGCCTCGACTGCGCCAAACCTCAGTGCGTCGCCGGCTGCCCGGTCGCCATCGACATCCCGAGCTTCGTTAAACTCGTCGAGAAGGGCGAATTCATCGCCTCGGCCCGGAAGATCAAGGAGACCAACGCTCTGCCCGCCATCTGCGGCCGTGTCTGCCCGCAGGAGACCCAGTGCGAAGAGGTCTGCAATCTCGGCAAGGCCGCGGGAATGCCCGTCGCCATCGGCAACCTGGAGCGCTTCGTCTCGGACTGCGAAAGGCTGGAAGGGGAGGTCTTCGTTCCCGATATCCTGCCTCCGACAGGGAACAAGGTGGCGGTCATCGGCGCGGGACCGGCCGGCCTGACGGTGGCTGGAGAGCTGGCCAAAAAAGGCCACGAGGTCACGATCTTCGAGGCCCTCCACATCGCCGGCGGTGTCCTTGTCTACGGCATCCCGGAGTTCCGTCTCCCCAAGTCGATCCTCCGGGCCGAGGTGGATTACGTGAAGAAGCTCGGCGTCGAGCTCCGGACGAGCTTTGTCGTCGGGAAGACGGCGACACTCGACGACCTGAGGAACGAGGGTTACGGAGCCTTCTTCATCGGGACGGGCGCGGGCCTTCCCAACTTCATGAAGATTCCCGGCGAGAACCTCGTCGGAGTCTACTCGGCCAACGAGTACCTGACGAGGGTCAACCTCATGCGGGCCTACGAGTTCCCCGAGTACGACACTCCCGTCTTCCTCGGGAATCGTGCGGCCGTCATCGGCGGCGGCAACGTAGCCATGGACTCGGTCAGGACGGCCAAGCGGCTGGGTGCCGAGAAGGCCGTCATCATCTATCGGCGGTCCAAGACCGAGATGCCCGCCCGGATCGAGGAGATCAAGCACGCGGAGGAGGAGGGGATCGAGTTTCACTTCCTGACGACTCCCATCAGGTACCTTGGAGACGAGGCGGGCCGGGTCAGGGCCATGGAGTGCCTCCGTATGGAGCTGGGCGAGCCGGACGCCTCCGGGCGCCGGAGGCCGGTTCCCGTCGCGGGCTCCGAGTTCACAATGGATATCGACCTCGTGGTCGTGGCCGTCGGCCAGAGCCCCAACCCGCTCATCCTCCAGACGACACCGGACCTCAAGGCCGGCAAGTGGGGCAACGTCGAGGTCGACTGGAGCACCATGGCCACCAGCCTTCCCGGGGTCTACGCGGGCGGAGATATCAGCCGGGGGGGGGCCACCGTCATCCTAGCCATGGGGGACGGGAGGACGGCGGCTGCCGAGATCGATAAATATTTGAAGAAGTGATCATGGAACAAGAGAGGCTTTTTCCGCCTGCCAAAGGGCATATCGGGACCGACGAGTCCGGGAAGGGGGACTATTTCGGACCTCTGATAATCGCCGGGTTCTTCCTCCCCGACGGCCAGGCCGATGTCCTCAGGGAGCTGGGGGTCAAGGATTCAAAGAGGACCTCGGATAACCGATG
>CAZSMW010000384.1:0-4741 GCA_964607985.1 uncultured Eubacteriales bacterium | reverse complement strand
ATCCGAAGGCAAAGAGAATTTTACGACAGCGCCATCCGCTGACTTGGGAAAGGGACTGGAAATCGGGAAAGTATGCGGCTGGAAGAATTAAAATCGAACACAGGCGGAAATACGACATGCCGAAACCGTTGTGCTGGGGCGAGACCGTCTTGCCCCAGCAGTTCTATTTTATGAAAACGACCAGGACTTATGCGCGGGGTTGCTCGTCCGGTTCCGGAACAAGAGAAGCCCATAGCTATTTCGGTCTGGCTTTCGTCGAGTTGTCAAGGCGCGTGGCCATTCCGTCGTACGTCCTTGTCTACGATAGGGACAACGTTCTGTGGTTCGTCACCCGGCGGAATGAATTCCTGATCATCCCGGATTCAATGGGCTCCAACTGCGAGGTGGATAACAAAATAGTCAGCGCTCTGATGGCAGGGACTTGGAAGGTCAAAAAAGTCGAATCGCCGGATTACAGCGAGATCAAGGAAATCAGAATATTTTATTGATTTTCTCTTATTTTTTCTTATCGTCATTGTTTTGCAATGTTTTGCCGATTGCAGTCGCATGTTGGAATCGGATCGCCTGTTGACATTTCAATATATTATTAAATATAATAAGAATATGAAATACAATGATCTATCAAAGGTCATCAAGGGGCCTTATTTTTCCCGGAGCGATCTTGTGTCCCAGGGGCGGAAGATTTTCGACTATCAGCTTCATCTTTGGGTAAAAAAAGGCTATTTGCTGAAATTAAGAAACGGCGTCTATGCTTTCGTCAAGGACAGAGAAAGAATAAAAGGCGAAGAGATTGCCGCGTTGCTTTACCATCCCAGCTATCTGAGCTTGGAGAGCGCTCTGGCATGGTACGGTTTTATTCCTGAGATGGTCTATGCCCATGTCAACGTAACCGCCCGGATCAACAGAACTTTTACCAACGTCTTCGGGACCTTCATTTACCGGCACCTCAAAGCGGAACTCTTCTGGGGATACATAGAAATAAAAACCGACCACGGACATTACTTGCTGGCAGAGCCGGAAAAGGCCCTGCTGGATTATCTTTATTTGAATCTGTCCAGGATCAGAAGCGACGCCGATTTCGAAAACATAAGATTGAATGCCGACATGCTCAAGGAAAGATTGGATGCCGATAAATTTCTTAAATATCTGTCGGCCTTTGGTGTCAAAAGAATGAAGATGTGGGCGTTGCGATGCTTACATTAGAGCAGATCACCGGCGCCTTTCCTTCGCCGTTACGCGCGAATAATCCGCAGGGGATGGTTGTCGAATATCTCCAGCACGAGTTGCTGGACTCTCTATTCAAAAACCAGGCAGCCGCATCGCTGAGCTTTATTGGCGGGACAGCCATTCGGGTCCTCCATCAGAGCCCCCGTTTTTCGGAAGACCTGGACTTCGACAATTTCGGCCTGTCTTTCGGGGAATTTGAAGCCCTGCTGAAGACCGCATGCCGGGATATGGAATATAAAGGCTTCCTGGTTGAATACCGGGTTGTCGAACACGGCGCTTATCATTGTTATATCCGGTTCCCGGAGATCCTCTATAAATCGGGAATCAGCACGGACAAGGGCCGAAAAATCCTGATCCGCATCGACACAGAGGCTAAGGAAAAGCTCTATGAACCGCAGATGTTCATCCTGAATAAATTTGCCGTTTATCGGCAGATTCACACGGCGCCGGCCACGATTCTCCTCTCGCAAAAAATGATGACGGTCGTGGAGCAGAAAAGGGAAAAGGGGAGAGACCTTTTTGACGTGTCCTTTTTAATGGGATTGGCGAAACCTGATTTCACCTACATTTCAAAGTGCATGGATATTGATAAAACGGCATTCCTGAGGCTTTTCAATGAAAGGCTGCAGAAACTCGATTTGAAGTTTTTAGCGGACGATGTCGAGCCCTTTCTATTCTTCTCCGAACAGAAAGAGCGAATACTAACTTTCCGGGAATATTGGGAAACTGTGGGAGAGGATTAGGTGAGCTGATCCCTAAAAACTGGTTGCGCTCAGCAATCGACGCGGGAAAAGCAGAGGCGTGACCTCCGCTTTTGTTGTAAAATGAGGCATGAGGCGATGGTGAACTGATATGCGCGCGAAGTGCCCAGGGCAAGAAGAGACGATAGGGTTCAGGGAAACGGCCGGAGTGTGGATGGACCGCCTCTTCCTGGGGGCCGTTCTGGCCGCCGCTCCCCTATTCTTGTTCCCGAGGCCGCGGTTTGCGTGGGTGAGCATCGTTTTGGGGGGCATGCTGGTTGCGCGCGGGGCGATTTGGGGCCGTTTCCAGGAGCGGACGCCGCTGGATTGGAGGATCGGGCTGCTGGGCCTGATGATCCTTGCGACTTGCTTTGTGGTGCCGGACATCGAGCTCAGCCTGCCGAAGGTCGTGGGGACGCTGTTCGGTATCGTCCTGTTTTATTCGGCTTTGGCCGTTTTGTCGTCCGAAAAGGCCATAAAAATGAGGATGATCTTCTTTTTGGCCGCGGGTTCCGCCCTGGCCGTTTTTGGGGTTATTGGGATGATGTGGGGCGCAGAGGAGCCGTTTTCAAAGCTTCTGCCACGCCTGACAACCGGGATTCCGCTGTACAACTGGAAATTGCCCGGGGCCGAGTTAGGGATCAATCCGAACGCCCTCGCCGGGTCTCTGAGCTTCGTCATTCCGCTGGCGCTGGTGTTGCTTTTCTCGGGGAAAGCGCGGGCAGCCAGGATCGCGCTCTTAGGGATGGTCTCGCTCGTCTTCCTCGCGGTCATGTTCTTATCACAGGCGTTCGGCGCATGGATCGCGCTCTTCATAAGCTTGGGGCTCGTCGGAATGAAGAAAAAGAAGCGGCTCTGGATCGCGGCCGGGTGTGTGTTGATCCTGGGATTTTTCTTGTTCAACCGACCGGCGAGAACCGTGGTCCGGGAAAAGTTCGAAATAAGATACGGACTCTGGTCCACGGGAGTCACGGCCGTCCAAAGGCATCCCCTTCTTGGCGTCGGGATGGACCGCCTTCGGTATGACCCTGGAATCGGGCATGAACTCGTTCACGCCCACAATCAACTGATTCATACGGCCGCGGAACTCGGGATTCCCGGGCTGGCCGCATACCTCGCAATTCTCATCGGCGTGGGATGGATGTGTCTCGATGTGTCGAAGAGAGCAAAGACGGCCTGGATGAGAGACGCCGCGCGCGGTCTGGGGGCGGGCCAACTTGCCTTCTTGATATTCGGGATGGGCGACGCCATCCCCCTGGGGGGCAAGAACGGGGTGTTTTTCTGGGTGTCGCTGGCGCTCATCGCGGCTGTGTATAATTACGTGGATCGCAGATCGGAGATTGCGGATAAAGAAGCGCAGGCCGAAGCCTGCGAATACGGCCCGAAGCGCGGGCTTAAGCCCGCGACTAGAGTCTAGGTGTCGCAAGGAGGGCAATCGAACGTGAACGGACTTAAAAGAGGCATGGGGTGGATCCCGGATTATCCGGACATCCGGGATTACACGAAGGAGACGGCGGAGGTCGCGGAGATCTTCGCTAGGCGGGAGGGCACGGGCGCCGAGCGCAAGGCTGCGGATACGGGCGGCGACAGGCGCGGTAAAGGCCCTGGATCGGCAATGAGGAGGCGTGGCGCGGAAGCCGGGCCCGGGGCTCGCGCTCCGATAAGCGCGGCGCTTCCGGCAAAGGTTGATCTCCGCGAATGGTGCTCGGCCGTCGAGGACCAGGGCATGCTCGGATCGTGCACGGCCAACGCCGGGGCCGGGGTCATCGAGTATTACGAGCGGCGGGCCTTCGGGAAGCACGTCGAGGCCTCTCGCCTTTTCCTCTACAAGGTCACCCGGAACCTGATGAAAATGAAGGGCGACACCGGGGGGTTCCTCCGGACAACTATGGGGGCGATGGTCCTCTTCGGCGTCCCGCCCGAGGAATATTGGCCCTACACCGACAGCCAGGACGGGTTCGACCGGGAGCCTCCGGCCTTCTGCTACGCCTTCGCCCAGAACTATCAGGCCATCAAGTATTACCGGCATGACCCCCCGGGGAGTAAGCCGGCCGAGGTCTTGGAGAGGGTCAAGGGCGCGCTGGCCGCCGGGCACCTATCGATGTTCGGGTTCACGGTCTACAGCTCCATCGAGCAGGCGGGGAAGACCGGCCGCATCCCCTTTCCCGGACCGAGGGAGAACATCGAGGGTGGGCATGCGATCGTGGCTATGGGCTATGACGACAAGATGAAGATCGAGAATAAAGGCGCGGCAGGAGGCGCAGGCGCGGGGAGCGCGGCGACCGAGGGCGCCTTCCTCATCCGCAATTCCTGGGGCGAGGGCTGGGGGGATGCCGGCTATGGTTGGCTTCCCTACGAATATGTGACACGCGGGTTGGCTGAGGACTTCTGGTCGATCCTAAAGAAAGAGTGGGTGGATACTGGCGAATTCGTAGAATAGGGGCGATTTAAAGCGAGAGAGATCAGGCGGAAAGTCTGGCGACCAGCCGGGCCAGGAGCCCGGCGTAGCGCGGGAGACGCGCGAAGACCTCGTCGGCATAAGCTTCTTTATATATGTGCACCGTCTGGTTGCGGTCTTCGAGCATCTCCATCCAGACCTCGTCGTATTCGAGGAGGCCGAGTTGGAATGCCGTCTTCAGACATCCGCGGGGGGAATGACATTCGACGCCTTCTTTACGGGCATATATCTGCATGCACTTCCAGGCCAAGTCAAAGCAGAGCTCGAAGCGCTTGATGGCCGAATCACGGACGATCCCATTCTTCTCCAGGCGGAG
>CAZSMW010000383.1:0-2237 GCA_964607985.1 uncultured Eubacteriales bacterium | reverse complement strand
CTGCTCCGCCCCTTCGCTCCGGAACCGCGCCTTCCGTCCCGCCAGGAGTGCGGATCCGACGACCAGGGCGATTCCCACGAGGACTATCGCCAAAACGATCAAAGCCGTGCGTCTGTTGTTTTTCATGTCCACCTCAATCTTGTGCTACTCCCTTCGTCCCAACCGGAGCAGCAGTTTCCAGAAGCGCCCGTTGTTCCGAGATGACCAGGCATGGCCTTTGGGTGGAAGGTCCCGAAGCAGGACCGTCCGGTAACCTTCCCGACGGTAGATCTTTTCTGATTCGATGCAGAACTGGATCAGCTGTTGATAATCGCCGATATTATAGCAAAAGACGATCCCGAACTGAGGTCCTTTTTCGGCGGACGTAAGCACCTCTCCGCTCTCGCTGACATAAGCCTGGGAGTGAGAAACGATCGCGCTGTAGAAGCGGGGACGCCGGTTGGCCAGAAAATGGCTGAACACCGCCCCGGCGGAGATTCCGGCCAGGTAGATCCTCCGGCCGTCGATATCGAAGCGGGCGGCCACCGTGTCGATGATCTTCTCGACGCCGTCGATCTCCTTGGAAATCAACCAACCGACGGAGGGGCAATTCAGGAACGTGTATTCGTATTTGGCCCGGGGGACCAACAGGGCGATGCCCCGAGACCGGCAGAAGGGGATTAGTCCGGTTTCCTCGATTGGGCTGCCGGTATAGCTCTTGAGCGAAGGGATCCTCTTGAAACAGGGGGAGATCACGCCATGGAAATAGACCAGAAGAGGAAGCCGCCCCTCCTTCACGTCGGGCAGGAAGAGGCGGTATTCCCTCGCGTTTCCGGCCTGGTCGACGACGGGAAACGGAGTTTCGAGGACCTTCCCGGGCCCGGGAGCGCGGCATCCGGTCAAGGCAAAGATCAGTTCGGCCACGAAGCCCGCAACGAGACCGGCTGCTCTGCGCGTTTTCTTCATGGCTCAAGACGACCCGGATCTCCCATATTCCTCGGACGGGCGCCGCAAAAGGGATTGCATCAGGATCTCAGGAGGATGGCGGCGCTGACGATCGTGGCGGTCCCGCTCCGCGATGGTGTAGATCCTTGTAAAGGGACTGAAGTGACCGGCTTTGTCGACCGTCTTGATCCTGAAATAGAAGTTCCGGGAAGGCAGGTCGTGAAAGCTGAACGAGCTTCCGGTCGTTGTGGCCGTGCCCGTCATTGCTTGGATCGTCGGACCGAACTCCAGCCTGAAAAAAGCGAAATCGGATTCGCAACAAGGGTCCCAGTCGAACCTTTTCAGGGTGGACCCTTCGTTGGAGAATTTTTTGACGCCGGAGGGGATCCCCGGCGAAAACGCGGCCAAGCAGCCGGAGAACAGATCGGCGATCACCATTTGACCCTCGGGGCTGGGGTGGTTTCCCCCTGTGTCCTCCAGAAGGGACATCCAGCCGTCCGGCGGATCGTAGTCCATGAAAGCCTTGTGGGTGTCGATGAAACCGATGCTCTTATCGGACGCGAGCATGCCGATGCGGCCGTTGAGAGCGGCGATTTGCCTGAGGACGTAATTTTTATCGCCAAACCTGTCCTTGCGTGGCGGGATGGTTGAAATGATGACCCTCATCCGCCTGGAGCCGGCGCTGCCGATGATATAGTCGATGTTTTCAATGACGCTGTCGATGGAGAACTTCCCGGAGATACAGTCGTTCGTCCCCAGCATCAGAAGGAAATAAAGACCGGGGTGGCCGTCGAGGTCCTGATCGATGCGCAGGGTGCCTCCGTAGGTGTCCTCCCCCGGCACTCCGAGGTTGATGGGATAGGCCGGGCCGTAGAAGCCCGACAGCAATGCCCTCATGCGTTCCGGATAGGCCAGCTCCGGATGATATTCCCCTTCCAGACCGTACATGCGCATCAATCCCCAGGTGATGCTGTCGCCAAAGGCGATATATGTGTTGTCCCGGGTACAATCGGCTTCATCGGTCCTCACGGTCCTTTTCGAGGGTTGGGTCCGAGGCTTGAGGATCGAACGTTCGCGGACCTCCACCCGGTGGGTCCGAACGTTCAAGTCATACAGGACCTTCTCCCAGAGCGTCGCCGTGGAAACCATGAGACCGCCGGCCTTGGGCTGGATCGCGAACCATTTTTCGGAAGCGGGGGTGCAAGTCATGTTGGTCAGGCTGCAATCGGGGAGGTCGAGGAAAAAAATATCGTCGTTATTTGATGAATTGCCCAGGATCATGACCCCGCGCGGACTTTTCCCCTGGAGGACCA
>CAZSMW010000382.1:0-2188 GCA_964607985.1 uncultured Eubacteriales bacterium | reverse complement strand
TCAACAAGCTCGGCCGCCGGGACCACTGGGACACGATGTACAATACCGCGACCCAGACCTACCTGAACTCGATCCAGGACGCGCCCGCCGGCTTCTGGGTCCCCTTCACCACCACGGTCCCCGCGGTCGGGGCCTGGGAGGAATCGACCGTCACGATCTATGTCCCGACGGCCGATTACGACTGGGACAACGTCGTTTGGCGGCAGGCCAGCAATCCCTATTCCAAGCGGCTCTACAACGGCGTCGAGCTGGCCTTCGACAAGCGCTACGCCAACGGCTGGGCCCTGGGCGGTTCCATCACTCTGGCGAAATCGAAGAGCATCACGCCCTATGACCCGAATTACGGGGTCAACGGCTGGGGCGCGGACATCAACGACATCCCGATGGCCATCAAGCTCTTCGGCTCGTTCCAGATGCCGCTCGACTTCATCGGCTCCTTCATCTACCGGCACATCGAGGGCGGCCCGCTCAATTACGGCGGGAATTTCTGGGACAAGTCCATGGACGTCACCGTTTACGTGCCGGACGATTGGTTGGCGGAGAACAATTGCGTGACCTGGGCGAATTGGATCGGCGTCCAGCTGGCGCCCAACGGCACGCACCGGCAGGCCTCCTGGGACAACGTCGATTTCCGGTTGGAGAAGGCCTTTTCGTTCCGCTTCGGGACGGTCTCCGTCTTCGCGGACGTGTTCAACCTGCTCGGCAACAAGTACGTCTACTCCGGCCTGAACCCGAGCGGCGTCTGGTATCCGGACGGCGAGAACACCACATCCGGAACCCGCGAGCTCGATTACAATTATCAGAGGGTCACGAGCGTCTCCGGTCTGAGGATCTTCAAGCTCTCGGCCCGCGTCACGTTCTGATCGCGTCGTCTTCGCGGGGGAGGGACCCGGTCCCTCCCCTTTTTTTTCGCGCACCCGGGGCGCATAATGGAGTCAGAACGGAGCTGAAATGAAGACGAATGACCGTTTCTCGCGCCAGAGCCTGGCAGCCCTCGCCGTGGGGATCATGGCCGTCGCCCTGCTCGCTCTCCCGGCCGGTTCCCGGGCCCAAGAGAACCTGGGCCGGGGCCGCGTCACCGGCAGGGCCGTCGACGCGAGAAAGCAACCGGTGGAAGGGGCGCGGATCGTCGCCCAGAGCCTAACGGCCCTGGCCACGAAGCTCGAGGCCCGGACGGACGGCAACGGCGGCTTTGTCATCGGCGGGCTGGGGACGGGCCCGTGGCGCTTCACCGCCGTCAAGGGCGGATATCAGGACGCGGTCGAGGATGTCGAGGTCCATCAGCTTCGGCCAAACCCGCTACTCGTCCTTGTCCTGATGGATATCGCCGTTGCCCCCCCCGCCGATGAGGCGCGAAAAGAAGCCGAAGACACCCTGACCTTGGGGAACGAGCTCCTGGCGGCGGAGAAATACGCCGAGGCGCGGGAGCAGCTGGCGAGCTTCCTGGGCGCCCACCCCGAAGCCTATCAGGTCCGGTTGCAGATCGGCCAGTGCGGGCTCAAGCTGGGAGACCTGGACGGGGCCGAGGCCAACCTGAGGATCCTGCTCGAAAAGATCCTGGAGAAGTCGGGCTCCTATGACAAGGAAAGCACGCTCGCGGCCCAGGCGCTGTCCGGCTTGGGCGAGGCGTCGGTCAGGCGCGACGATGTCGGGAGCGGGATGGAATTCTTCCGCCAGGCCCTGGCCCTCACCCCCACGAACGAGCTCCTTGCTTACAATGTGGCCGAGATCCTCTTCGCCAATCGGAAGACAGACGAGGCCATCCAATACCACTTGATGGCCGTTGAGATCCGAAAGGACTGGCCAAGGCCGTATCACAAGCTGGGCATGGCATACCTGAACAAGGGGGATTTCCCCAAGGCGTTGGAATACCTGCGCAAGTTCGTCTCCTTGGACCCGCAGAGCCAGGCCGCCGCCGAGGCGCGCAACATCATCGCCGCCGTCGAAAAGATGAAGTAGGCCCCTTCCGCGCAAGTTGACAACGTTTTCTCCCTTGGGCTACAGTCGCGGTATGGACAAGAACCTCAACCTGGCTGAAGAGCTCCTCCTCCTGGCCCTGAACGAGGAGAAGGGGACGGTCGTGTTCGCGGCCTCGACGGCCCTGCCCTATGGCCTGGCCGGGGCGCTCCTGATCGAGCTCGCCCAGGCCTGACTCGTCCGCGTCGAAGGGAAGAAGCTCGTTCCGGCG
>CAZSMW010000381.1:0-3190 GCA_964607985.1 uncultured Eubacteriales bacterium | reverse complement strand
TCCTGGAAAGGAAAGACCGTGCCTGCCCGAACGGCCATCCGGCTTCCCTAAAAGCTCCCCCTTTGGGCCCAACCGCTTCCGGCGGGACCTCTCAGTAGGAGAAACGCCCCTTCCCGCGCTTGGTCAGGAAGGAGGCCAGGAGAACGAACGCCCCCACCAGAAGCGTTCCCAAGCTGAAGATCTTCAGCCCGCCCTTCAAGGTCATCAACTTCTCCTCTCACCAGGAAAAGATCCTTTTCCGGGACGAGAGCCGCTGGTCCCCCCAACCGCACATACTCCGGGCCTTGAGGGCCCGGATCGATTAAGCCCTTTTTGGTTCCCTGGCTGGAGGCCACGCCTTTTTGTTCCGCCGTCTATCAGATATTATCAGGGACGGCCGCTGTCAATAGCCGGGCCGCCGATGTCCGATCTTGTCCGATCATGTCATACTTTGTAGCTATATGTTATAGTCTAAAGCTCGGGCTTGACTCTTCCGAACAAAGTTATATATAGTAAAAAAACTCAACTTATAATGATTAAATCGACAAATGGCCATTGAACCTGGGAAAAACGGATCGCTTACCTCCTGGAAAGAGATCGCCTCCTACCTGGGATGCGACCAGAGGACATGTTACAGGTGGGAAAAAACCCTTGGCCTTCCCGTCCACAGGATGGAGGGCGCCCACAAGTCCAGAGTTTACGCCCGTAAAGAGGAGCTGGACGCCTGGCGCAAGAGCAGGGAAAGCACACATCCTTTCGATATGCACAAGCCCGGATCGGCGCCGGCCTGGAAGACGGCCTTCCTGTTCCTGGCCCTGATCCTGGCGGCGGCAGCCCTATTCTTCGGCTTCCGGAAATTGTTAAGTCCCCAGGAGCCCGCAGACTTCAGGATCAACAAAGGCACCCTGGTCGTCCTCAACGAAAAAGGCGGCAAGCTGTGGCGCTTCGAGACCGGAGTCGAAAACCTCCTCGGCAACCAAGCCTATCATGAGCATTTCCAGGTCAAAAGAAACATTCCCTCCGAGATCGTAGCCCATCCGTATCTCATCATCAAAGACATCACCGGAGACGGCCGCAAGGAGGTTCTCTTCACGGTGAAAACCGAGGATGGATACCGAGAAGGGGTCGTCTTCTGCTTCGACCGGCGGGGACGGGAGATGTGGCGTTTCCGCGCGGGCCGCCCGATCCGGTTCGGCCGGCAGGATTACGCGGATTTCGTCATTTTTGGATTTGGAGCGAACGACCTGGACAATGACGGCCGGCAGGAGGTCATCGTCATCTCGCACGGCCGCGGCTTCTTTCCCACCCAACTGGCCGTCCTGAACTCCGATGGACAGCTCCACGGGGAGTTCTGGAACTCGGGACAGATCACCGACTTCGCCCTTGTTGACCTGGAACGCGACGGAAGAAAAGAAATCATCTTTTCCGGCATGAACAACGAATACAAAAAAGGGTGCCTGATCGTTTTCGACACTGCCCGGATCTCGGGGGGTTCCCCGCAGAGCGTCGAAAAGTACATCTCCCCGACCCTTTCCGCAGGAACGGAAAGATTCTATGTCCTCTTCCCCAGGACCGACCTGGACATGAGCGAATTCCCGATAGAAATGGTAGTAAGCTTCGAGGTCCTCAGCAACGATCTGATCCTCGTCACGATGGACAAGAGCCGCATCATATATGAGTTGGGCTTCGACCTCGCCCCGCGGATCGCCCGGACAAGCCACCCCTTTGAGCAGAAGCACGCGGTCGCCGTCCGCGAGGGAAGGATCAAGAGCGTCCTCGACGACGCCTACTTCGAGAACCTCAAGCTTGGCATTCTTTACTGGAACGGCCGGGAGTGGACCGGAACTCCGTCTCCTGTTATTTCCCCTTGACGATGGCGATAAGGGCCTCGAGCGCCCGGGGGTCATGGCATTCGCCCAGCCAAAAGACGGCCTTCTTGCGGACGTGGGGGTTGGGGTGCGTCCTGGCGATCTTGATGAGCGGCTCGACACCTTGGTTCTCCGGAAGCTCGGAAAGCGCGAACACGGCCTGCTCCTGGACCCTGAAGTCCCCGTCCTTGGTCGCGAACTCCACCAGGGCCGCGCCCGCCTTTTTCGAAGCCCGCTGTCCCAGCCAGAACACCGCCTCGTGCCGGACATTCTCGCTTTCCGCGGTCCGGGCTAGGTCGATAAGTTCGTCGACGGCAGCCTCAAGCTCCACCTGGCTGATGGCGAAGACCGCGCCCTTCCGGACCTCGCACGACAGATCGGCCCGAGCCGCCTGACGCAGGACCTTCAACGCGGCCGCATCGTCCTGTTGCCCGATCCAGAAGGCGGCGTCCTTCCGGAGCTCATCGGCGTCCCGGCTCGCGAGGACACTCTCCAGGAAGGGGATGACCAAAGCCGGCCTATTGTGGATCCCCGCGGCGGCCAGAACTTGCTTCTTCGTCTCTTCTCGTTTCGCTCCGGCGTAAAGGCCGCGGAGGAGCGTCAGGCTCTGGTCGTCCGAAGCGTCCCCCAGCCAAAGAAGGGGCAGGCCCTGGAAGTCGAAGTCGAGCTCGAAGTTGCTCATTTCGACCTTTTCCGGGTCCGCGCTCCCGTCTCCTTCATAGCGCAACAGGATGGCCACGTCCTTCCAGACCTTCTTTTCGGCCGGGCGATCCATTTCAAGGTCGTCCAGGACCTCCCGGGCGGTCCGGCTGAGCCGTTCGGCGCGCGGCATGAGCGGCTCGGCCCTCCTCTTCCCCGTGAGCACCTCTTCGATCGTCGGCTCCGTCGACCTCAAGCGGTCATCGTTCCAAGAGCCGATATAAGAGCGTTCGCCCATGAGCTTCCTGATGCCGTATCCAACCCGGAAGCCCGAGACGTATCGTCCGGCCTTCGCTTCATGGAGGGCCCATTCGAGACGCGACCCCATCGCGGTTCCGGTCCCCGGGTAACGGATGACCTCCCGGGGGAGCTCATGGGCGGCCAGAGAGGCCGCCATGAGCGTGAATAGTCCCAGACCAAGCGCCTTCCTGCCGGGCATGGCTCAACCCGCTTTCTTCTCTAGGATCTCGACCAGAGCCGCCTTGGCTTTAGGTGTCCCGATCTCGCCCAAAGCCGTCACCGCCGCCGTGGCGACCTTCGTGTCCTTGTCGGTCTTGACGATCTCGAGGAGGACGGCGACGGCTTCGTCGCTCTCCGTCTCGCCGAGGGCGAAAACGGCCATGCGCCTCGTCTCGGGGTCCTTT
>CAZSMW010000380.1:0-5113 GCA_964607985.1 uncultured Eubacteriales bacterium | reverse complement strand
ACAATCGCTACCATGCAGACTATCGCGAGGAGTACGGCTTCGATCCGCAGGCCGAAAGTCAGCTGCGCGATTTTACCGCCCGCAACGTCGAGATGCTGCGCCGCGCCCACGCCGCGGGTGTTCCCATTGTCATGGGTTCAGACGCCGCCATGAGCATGTTTGGAGAAAACACGCGCGAACTGGAGTGGTTCATTAAAGCCGGCATGAGTAACGCCGAAGTGCTGCAGTCCGCCACCGTCAACGGCGCCCGGCTGTTGGGCCAGCAGGATAAGCTGGGCCGTTTGGCGCCGGGCTTTGCGGCCGACATTGTCGCGGTGCAGGGCCAGCCATTGCATGACATTGAAGCCCTGACAGGCCACGTTGTTTGGGTGATGAAAAACGGCGAAGCTGTTGTGGATAATCGCACAGCGCCGTGAAGTCCCACAGGAGCTGAGCAATGAAAGAACGCGTAGCGTTGGTAACAGGCGGAGGCCGCGGGATCGGCCGCGAAGCCGCGCTGCTCCTGTCAGCAGCAGGTGCGCGTGTGATGATCGTCTCGCGCACCACAACTGAACTGGCCTCCGTCGGCCTCGATTACGTAGCAGCCGACCTGGGCACCGCCGAGGGCTGCGCTCAGGCCGTTGCCGAGACCGAGCGGCGACTGGGGCCGATTGACCTGCTGGTCGTTAACCACGGCATCGGCTCAGCCCACGAAAAACTCGTGTGGGAGCAGGATCCGGCTGTATGGCGCGAGACGATGCGCATCAACCTCGACGCTCCGTTCGAACTCGCGCGGCTGACGGTCGGCGGCATGTGCAAGCGCGGTTTTGGGAGACTTGTATTTACCAGTTCGACCGCCGGCGAGAAAGCGGAGCGATCGGGCAGCGCCTACACCGCCTCCAAGCATGGGGTGATCGGGCTCGCCCGGGCTGTCGCCCAGGATGCGGGGCCGTTCGGCGTCACGTCCAACGCGGTGCTGCCTGGCTGGGTGAGAACAGCCATGGCCGAGCGTTCAGCGAAGACGGAGGCCGAACGGCGCGGCATCAGCGTCGAGCAGGTGTGGAGCGAGCGCGCCGCTATTTACCCGCAGAACCGCGTGCTGGAGCCGCGCGAGGTCGCAGAGGTGATCGCGTTCCTGTGCAGTGATGCAGCGGGGGGTGTGAATGGAGAGGCGATTACGGTGGCGCTGGGGGGCGTATGGTAGGCTGATGCACCGGGATCTCAGGGCACGCACTGGCCGGTTCCCCGGTCTTCGAAGGGCTCACCCTTGGCAGTCACGAATTCCCAGTCATAGCTGTCCGGGTGCAGCGTGAATTTGACCACGCCAGAGGATTTGTTTTGCCGCACTTCGCTGTTATTCGCCACCTTCTCGAAGCTGTGACCTGCCCCCGCTCAATGTACCGCCTCTATAGTTAGATTTTCAAGTCTTCTGGCCTCTGTGTCAACGCAAAGTGAAAATGACCTGCCCCCCTCATAGGGATCCAGCCCCTGTGATAAGATTCTGCTGGATCGAGGGAGGTGAACATGGCCAGGAAACGGTTTGCTCCGGAGCAGATCATCACCATGCTCCGGGAGGCAGAGGTCCTTCTCAACCAGGCAACTCTGGTCGCCGAGGTCTGTCGTAAGAGGGGGATATCTGAACAGACCTATTACCGGTGACGGAAGGAGTACGGCGGGATGAGGGTCGACCAGGCCAGGAGGCTTAAGGAGCTCGAGCAGGAGAACTCGAGGCTGAAGAAGCTGGTGGCCGATCTGTCATTGGATAATGCCATTCTCAAGGAAGCCAACCGGGGAAATTTCTAAGCCCGGCCAAAAAGGGCCGGGCTATCGAGGCGGATCTTCTTCAAGTTCAGTAGAAAACTCCTCGGGGAGCTCTGCCGGTCAGACGTCAGGGCCCTCACGGTCTACCTCGAAGCCCTGACGGGCGAAGCGCTCGTCCCCGGCATCATTGTCGCCGTCCAGACCTTCGGGGACCGGATCAATCTACACATGCACCTCCATTTTCTGGTGACCGAGGGCGGGACCGACGAGGCGGCGTTTCGCCTGTACTCATGAACCGGAAACGGTTCATGAGTGCGGACGTCTTCCATAAGATCCCGCGGATCGACGACTCGCGGCTGGCGGAGATCTTCGCCCGCGAGGTCCTGGCGATGCTAGTCCGCAAGGAGCTGCTGAGCCCGGAATGGGCCGAGCGCATTCTCTCCTGGCCTCACTCCGGCTTCAATGTCCACAGCCGCATATTTATCGCCCGGGTGACCTCGCATATTCCCGACAAGGGGCAGGTCATGGTCCGTTACTCCGACCTCTATGCGAACGCTCATCGGGGGAAGGTCAAGAAGGCGAGTTTGAGTCCGTCGGCGCTGCGGATGGTCGAGGAGGAGCCGAAGCACATCCCTTCCAAGGGCTGAGCGGCCCTAATTCGGAAGCCTCATATAGGACTGCGAAGCGCTGCCATGATCCGGAAGGTCTATCGCCCTGCCAGGGGCCGAGGAGAGCAGGGAATATTTCTAGGATTTGATGATCAGGAGGGCGCGGGAGTCTATCCTCCAAATATACTTTTCGGGCTCGATTTTCGCATTTTTCGGTGTCATTGACATCGCCGAGCGGCCGGAAGTATATTACCCATGTGGTCAAATTGGGAGATTCATCGGTCGGAGCAGGAATTCGTCGTGTCGCGGAAAAAGGAAATACTTATCCCTTAATTGGTATCTAGAAATTAAGAGAGGTATTCCCTCGGCTCATACGGGAGGGGCCCAACTTTTTGTTTTTTGGTTTTCGACTACCAGAGATAAAATTATGAAAAGAGGGATTTTGGCGGGGTTGGGATTGTGCGTTGTTTTATTCCTCTTTGGATGCGCGCATCAGCCGTGCAGAAAGAATGTTTTATTTCAGCTCTCCAATGCCCACATCATTAAGCAGGGTGATTTTGACGGCAGGATCACTCTAAGGAAATTAAAGGCAAAAGGCGATTTTGGTATCGGGACATTTGACCGGCTGGATGGCGAGATGGCAGAGTCAGGCGGTATAATCTATCAGACAAGATCTGATGGGCGCGTCGATCGGCCGAGCGATGGGCTTAAAACCCCTTTTGCGATGGTCACTTTTTTTTCCGCGGATAAAAGCTTTAATATCGAAAGATGCGAAAGTTACCAGGAGCTCGCTAAACTGATCGAGGCCCGGCTTCCGGATAAGGACAGGATTTATGCGGTTAGGATAGAAGGCACATTTGAACACCTTAAGCTTAGAAGCGCGGTTATGCAGAATAAACCTTATAAAACCCTTGACGAGGCGTTAGCAAATGAGGCTGTCTTTGAGCGAGAAAATATATCGGGGGCGCTGGTAGGTTTTTGGTTTCCTGCGTATATGGGGGAATTGAATTCAACCGGCATTCATCTTCATTTTATCAGCGCGGATAAGCAATCCGGAGGGCATTTACTGGACGGTAAATTCAGCCTGATAAAAGTAGATTTGGGTTATATCAGAGAATTTGAAATGTTGTTAACTAACGGATGACCAGCGCACATAATCAGAGAGGCCTCCCCCGGCTGATACGAGAGGAGCCCCGAATTATCAGCCGCATATTTTGGAGGGGATTTTATATTAAAATATAGATGTGGAGTTGACGTTTGTGGCCGATAGGCCTCCGCCTTCGCGTGTTCTTGAGCAGGTTGCCCTGCCGGCGGCCGCTTCGGCCTGTACTCAAGGAGACGAGTTTGCGGCTCCATGAGTGCGGCCGAGGAGAGCGGGGAATATTGTTGAGGTTTTTGCGATCAGGGAGGAGTGGGAGTCTATCGTCTTTTAGCCGCGGCGGAGGGATTTCTTGTCCCTATTGGATCTTCGGGAGCAGTTTTCGCGATTATTGACATTGCGGCCCGGCCGGAGATATGGTCCCGCTATGGACAGGAGGGTAAATTCAGCGCCAAGGGCGGGAATTCAGTTCGCTCGGGAAAAGCAAATTCTTATCTTTCGACGATGAGGTCCTGACCGCGAAGATCGCCCTGGCCCACCTCTCGGAATTCCCGGATTATTACACGCGGCTGGACAAGCTGGAGAAGGCAGCCGAGAAGTACTGGAAGCCATAGCCGAAGGCGCGTACCCGGCTCTCTGGGGGGACCCAGGTGGTTTTCCGCGGACGGCCTGAGGGTCCTTCTTTCTTCGCGCCGCCTTTTTTGATAGATTAACCCCATCAAAGTAAGGAGGTGGCGGGATGGTTCATCCACGGGTTCGGAATTGTCGGGTTCTCTTAGCGGTCCTTGTATTCCTGACGGCGCAGGCATTCGGCCGGGCCTCCGGCCAATCCCAGGAGCCGGCAGGGTTCAAGTTCGAAGTTGTTCCCACCGTTTTCTACGCCGAAGTGAGCGGCGGCCTCAAGCAGCTGCTGAACGTGGTCGTGGAGAACCCGGGCCCCGAGATCCAGGGGGACCTGAAGGTCGATCTGGGCGCCGCGGAGCAGACCTTCCGCCTCGGCCGCCTGGCCCCCGGGAAGGGCGCCTACCCCATCTATCTTCCAGAAGTCAAGGTCCCGGTCGCCGTAAAGCTGACCCTGAAGGCTGGCGCCGTGACCGTCGAGAAAGACTTCACCCTCAACCCCCAGCGCAAATGGATCGTCTATCTCTTTCACCACTCCCATACGGATATCGGCTACACCGAGCTCCAGAGCCGGGTCGGGGCGAACCACGTGGACTACCTCGACTCAGTCATTGACTACTGCCGCCAGACCGACGGTTATCCCGACGACGCGAAATTCCGCTGGAACATTGAGGTGAGCTGGGCCCTTCAGAACTACCGGCTCACGCGCCCCGAAAGCAAGGTCCGGGAACTCATCGACCTCATCCGGGCGGGGCGCGTCGAGCTCTCCGGGCTGGAGCTCCAGCTTTCCGACTGTTTCGCCCACGAGGAGCTCGTCCGCTCGGTTTATCTTGCCAATGAGATGGGCCGCACGTTCGATTTCAAGGTCCGGGCGGCGATGAACAACGATGTGACGGGGTTCTCCTGGGCCCTGCCTCAGATCTTCAAGCGGGCCGGCATCCGCTACTTCGCCTCCGGGATTAACGAGGACCGTTCCCGGGCGCCCCTGCGGCGTCCCTGCGCCTTTTTTTGGGAATCGCCCGACGGGAGCCGCATTCTTCACTGG
>CAZSMW010000379.1:0-2871 GCA_964607985.1 uncultured Eubacteriales bacterium | reverse complement strand
GCGCTCAAGGCGCGCGGCATGTACTATCAGTCCCTGCCAGACGCGCCCGCAGAACAACGCCAATTTGCCATCCAGCAGGGAAAACTGCGTGCCACTATCGAACCTGAGATCATCGAAGCTCTCTACCGGATCAGATCCGGGACTCCCGGCATCGTCTTCAGGGAGAAAAGAATCGTCCCGGCCATCCTGGCCCAAGTTCGGATGGGCTTCAAGGCTCTCCTCGAAAGCCGTCCTGGGGAGAATCTTAGTAGCCAATTGACCTTGCGGATCAAGCGCATCTTCGACCTCCTCTGCCTCATCTATCCCTCCGAAGACATTGTCAAGGCCTATCAAAACATCTGCCAGGGGACGCGGAAGTCCATCGACTATTCCCTGGAGCTCCTGGACAATGTCATCCGCAAGGACATCAAGGAGTTCCTTTTACCCTTGATCGAGGACCTCCCGCCGGAGGAGAGGATCCGACGCTGCCGGAAGTTGTACAAGGCCCTCGAGAAAAAGGAGCACGATCCGGACTTGAAAGGAGGAGCTGTCTTCCGCTAGAATCGGGACAAGGCGTTCCAATGGCCAATCTGTTTGTTTATCCGAAAACGGGAGAGCCGTTCACCTGCGTTCTGGAACGTGACCGGATGTCTATCGGGAGGGCCCTGGAGAACGATCTGTCACTTCCGGACCAATTCTGTTCAAGCCGACATGCTCTGATTGCAGCGACGGACGGGGGGTATGTCATCCGGGATTTGGGGAGCAAGAACGGTGTTTTTGTCAACGGGAATAAGATCCAGCTCGAGACGGAGCTCAGGAAGGGCGACGATGTCCTCCTCGGCTCGACCAGGATCATCTTCGACCGCGAGGCCGAGACTCGTATCGAGATGGTGGAGGGACCTCCCACCATAAGCGGATTTAACACCATCATCGGGGTCCGGGACATCCTGAAAAAGCCGGCTGTGGAAAGAGCGGCCCGCCCCCAGCCTCATGCGGGGGACCTGGAGAGACTGCGCCTCGAGCAGAAGTTCCTTTCCGTACTCAGCGAGGTCAGCCAGGCCCTCATTTATCATATCCCTCTGGACCAGCTTATGGACCATATCATGGACCTCATCTCTCAGAACATCCCCATGGATAGGGGGGTCCTGATGTTGAGGGAAGGCGAACCGGCCCAACTGATCCCCAAGGTTGTCAGGATCGTCAACCCCGAATTGAAAAACCAGAACATCCTGGTCAGCCGGACGATCCTCAATACGGCGATGGCCAGGAATTCGTCCATCCTGCTCTCCGACGTTCAGTCGGATTCGCAATTTAAAGAACAGGCAAGCGTCGTCCGCTCGAACGTCAGGACCGCCATGTGCGTCCCGCTGTGGAACAATCAGGAGATTATCGGCATCGTCTACGCAGACAGGGCTTCCCCGATCAATCCGTTCACAGAGGACGACTTGAAACTCCTGACGCTCCTGGCCAACGTGGCCGCGGTTAAGATCGAGAACGCCAAGCTCATCGAGCAGTCCCTGGAGAAGTGCCGCATGGAGCGTGAGATGGCCGTAGCCGCCCAAATCCAGAGGAACCTCCTTCCCAGGGAGGCCCCGCGGCTGGAGAAGTTTGATGTCTGCGGCGGCAATAAAGGCTGCTTCCAGATCGGCGGCGATTATTACGATTTCATTCCTCTCGAATCCGGACGTCTGGGCATCGCGATCGCGGATGTTTCGGGCTGCGGCGTAGGGCCGGCCCTGCTCATGGCCTCCCTGAGGGCGTCCCTTCGCGCGGAGGTCGGCCCCCGCCATGACCTGACGGGAATGGCGGCCCGCCTCAACGACTTCGTCCACCAAAGCTCCGAAAGCCACACGTACATCACGTTCTTTTTCGGAGAACTGGACACGGAGACGGGAGAAATGACCTTCGTCAACGCCGGACACAACCCGCCGATCGTCCTGGATGCAAAAGGCGGTCTACAACGGCTGGAGAGCACGGGCTTCTGCCTGGGGATGTTCCCAGATGTCGCCTACGGCGCGGGCAGCGTCCGCCTCGGCCTCGGCGACCTGCTCTGCCTCTATACCGACGGGATCACGGAGGGCCGGAGTGTCGAAAATGAAGAATATGGGGAAGACAAGCTCCAGGCGCTTCTCAGGGAGAACATAAGCCTCTCCGTCCAAAAAATCATGGAAATAATTTTCGCTGGGGTCCGGAGCCATGCAGGCTGCGCCGATCCTTGCGACGACATGACGCTCGTCCTCGTCAAGAGGGTCGGGTGAGGGAGCATCCGTGGGCGAATTGAAGGTAAAAGCGGGCCTCCGGGCGATGGACCGGGTCCGCGCTTTCCTGAGGGATTCCCTTCAGGGCATCGACTTGGCCGAGGAGGACTATTTCAAGATTGAGCTCTCGCTCCATGAGATCGCCGTCAATATCATCCTCTACGCCTACCCGGAAGAAAAAGGGGACCTGGTCCTTCGGACCTGGTTCGAGGGAGGGAAAGTCTATTTCGAGTTCCGGGATACGGGGATTTCCTTTGATCCCAGTCAGGCCGCGTCTCCCGATATCCTGGAAAAGATCAGGACGGGCAAGAGGGGAGGGTTCGGGATCTACCTCTCCAAGACCCTCATGGACGGCTTCGAATACAAACGGGAATCCGGCCAGAACGTCCTGGTCGTTTTCAAGACGCTTCCCTCGGCCGCGGACTCAGTATAGGACCTTGTCCTCCCCGTTTTTTTGGACGAGCCTTTCGATTTCGGCCAGGATGAGGTCCCTGCGGACCAGAACAGCGTTGATCTCCTCATCCGTGAGGTATTCTCTGACGACCGACTTGATCCCCTCGAAGGTCAGGACCTTGATTTTTTCCACGAACGCGCGCGGCAGCTCGTTCATGAGCTTGGGCCCTTCCCGGTGCTT
>CAZSMW010000378.1:0-4620 GCA_964607985.1 uncultured Eubacteriales bacterium | reverse complement strand
GAACCAGTCCCGTCGGTTCCCCCCGTCGCTCCTCTGTCGGCGACACGGACGATCTCCGAGCCCCCCTCCGATTATCGAGGGGGTAGGGGGTGACAAGAAATATGGACAGAGTCTTGGGCGGGTCGCCGATATAGCCTTCATAGGGCTCGGGTCCCCTCTCCGCTACGGGGGCTTGAGGACGGCATTCAGTGCCGTTCATACATTTGAACTTCTTTTATTGCGTTCGTATTAGTCTTTTGATAAAAAAGGGCCAATCTGGATGCTTCGTAGATCAGATGACGTGCGTCCCGGCCTCGATCCTGATGACATGGATGTTGGGCATCCTGCCGAACGAGGCCTGATAATCCCGGCTGACGCGCTCCCGAAGCTCAGGTATCGCGCCTTCTTCGACCAGGCTGATGGCGCAGCCGCCGAAGCCCGCGCCCATCATCCGCGCCCCGAGAACGCCCTCGACCTTCACGGCCGCCTCGACCAGGGCATCGAGCTCGGGTGAGCTGACTTCATAGCCGTCCCTCAAGCCGGCATGAGAGGCGCCCATGCGTTCCCCGAAGCTCTTGAAGTCACCCGTCACCAGGTCTCGAGAGGCTTCTTCCACCCGGATGTTCTCCCGGATAACGTAGTCGCAACGCCTGTAAACCACAGGGTCGAGCTCGGCCCGATGCTCCTCGAGGAGGCGGATATCCACGTCCCTGAGGCTCCGGACGCCGGGGGCGTATTTCTTCAGGACTCCTACCCCTTCTTCGCACTGCCGGCGCCTTACGTTATATTCGGAGGAGGCCAGCTCGCGCCGGACCAGGGTATCGCAGACGACGATGCGGAGGTCCGGACGCTCGAACGGGAAGTATTCGTATTCAAGCGACCGGCAGTCGAGCTTAAGGACCTTCTTCTCCCGGCCGTGGATGTTAATGAACTGGTCCATGATGCCGCAGCGCACGCCGACAAACTCGTTCTCGGCCTTCTGCGCGAGCTTGACCAGGCTGAGACTGTCGATCTTGAGGCGGAACATTTCGTTCAAGGCAAAAGCCAGGCCGCCTTCTATGGCGGCCGAGGACGACATCCCGGCGCCTATGGGAATGTTCCCCCCGAACACGCACTGAAAGCCGCGCACCGGGTAGCCGTTCCTGACGAACTGGTCGATGACGCCTTCGAGATAATTGGGCCAGCGCAGGGGCGACCGGCCGAGCTCATGGAGGTCGCAGCGGAATTCCTGGCCGTAATCATACGAGACGAAGTGGCAGACGGTGTCCCGCCGCGGCGCGACCGCGAAAACGACGGCTTTGTCGGTCGCCGCCGGGAGCACGAACCCCTCGTTATAGTCCGTATGCTCGCCGATCAGGTTCACCCGGCCCGGGGACATCACCAGGAGCGGCTCCGCCCCGAAACGCGCCCGGAACTTGTCCGAGATCCGTTGGATCAAATCATGCATGAGGACTCCCCTTCTTCTTGACCTTCTCTCACCTGTTCTTGAAAAAGAACAGCGTGCCGGCGACGACCATGATCGCGCCCCATCCAGAGAAGGTTCTGGGGAGAGGTTTTTTTATTAAAGATCGAATGATAGATGTCGCAGGGCCAGACGGTATTGAAAGCGCTGATGTTGCCCGCCTGCCCGGCCACCCAGATGCTGTTCTTGCGGCCGGCGAGGAAGAAGTCCTCCTCGGTCTTCGTGCACTGCTTGAGATAGAACCCGAAATAAATGGCGATGATCAACCAATAGACAAAGGTCAGGTCAATGGCTTGCATCGTCGTTCGGCTCCTATTCCGGAAATCGGAAAGAAAAGGAATATCAGCTTGCCCGGGAAAAGTCAATCCGGTTTGAAAGGCCAAAAAACTGTTCGACGGTCAGGGCCCGAAGGGCCTAAAGCGGTTTCCTATACCCGAGGCGGAGCGAGTTTTCGGCCGGCTTGCCGCGGGGCGAGTAGCCGCCGTCGTTCGGTCCGCCTTCGGCCGGGTCGGGCGACCATTGCCACCAGTACATGCCGGCCAGCCAGGTCCGACCGGCAACCATCCGAAGGGCGGCTTCATAGCACTTCCTTTGGACGTTGAGGTCGACGGGGCCCTGCCGCTGCCAGTCCCACGGGTTCTGGGCGCCTCCCTCGACGCTGCGGTAGCCGATCTCCGTGATGACAAGGGGCTTTCCCCAGCGCTCGGATAGGGCCTTGAGCTTCTCCAAGTAACCTTCCCAGCCGTAACAGAGACTGGAGATCGAAGGCCGGTGCTCGTAGGTCAGGGTCGGATAGGCGTCCATGCCGATGTAGTCGAGGGCGTCCCACCAGGTCACCGCTCCCGGGTTCGTCTCGGCCTGGTCGTCGGCGTAGATCAAGGGGCCGGGGAAAACCTCGCGGACGGCGGCGATCGTCCGGCGCCACTCGGCGGCACGCTGGACCGTGGCGTCGAACTCGCAGCCGATGCAGAAGAGATCGACGTCGAGGTCCCGGGCCATCGCCGCGTAATGGAGGATGAAAGCCCGATAGGAGTCAAACCAGGCGACCCAATCGGCTTCCGTGAAGCCCGGCCCGATCTCCCCACGCCACTTGTTATCCTCGAGGGGGTCGATATGGGGTTTGAGCATGACCTTGAGGCCAAGGCTATGAGCATATCGGACCATGTCGATGACCGAAACGTCCGAAGGCGTCGGATCTGAAGCGAAGTCGATGATCGTGGAATTGACGGTTTCCTGGTAGGCCGTGACCAGCAGGCTGATCCACTCGGCGTTTGTTGCGGCCAGCGCCCGGAGGGAGGCCCTCGGCATCTCGCCAACGTAGGCATCGCGTGCGTAGCCCGTGAAGGCTATGCCCTTCTGGAAGGCCCGACGGGTCGAAACGCTTTCCATTTCCTTGCCCCGTCCCCGTTCCCGCCCGCGTTCCGGCCCCGCGATAATGAGGCAGGAGGCCAGCAAGAAGGCCAAGGTGGGAAGGACGCAAAAGACCAGTCGCCGGCCGGATTTTTGGATCATAACAACTGCCCTCAAGAGGATTCTTATCAAAAAGCGAAAATTTCGTCAACCCGTCCTGACCGTCGAACACCTTCGAGATTCTTGCGCTGAAAATTCAGAGCTACGATCCGGAAAATTCGGGACATAACCCTTTTCTCCCAAAAAGGGATTGTGTCCCTGGAATTTTCCGGTCATGTCCTGAATTTCCGCGTCTCTCCATGGTCAAACTGTTCGACGGGCAGCAACCTGTCCGGTTGACGCGCTCCAGGATTTTCCTTATACTCAAGTCTCGTTAAGGAGGAGCTTAAGATCATGGAGAAAAAAACGGCATCGTTCATCCAGGTCTATTGTCCGGAATTGATGGCGATGATCAATCCGGGAGAGTGGACGGATTGTCCGTATTTCCGAGGGCAGAAACTGGATGTTTCCAACACCGAAGAGGCGTTGAAGCAGATCTTCCGCTGTCACGTTCAATGCGATTCCAAGATCCAATATCAGTATTACGATGACGGCCGGTTGGTGGAAAAGGTGGAGGAGTCCGTCGAGGACCAGGACAGCCTGCGCCAGATCCTCGCCTTGGTGATCCAGCAAGCCAAAACGCCCGTTCAAAAGAAGGAAAAGAAGGTCCTGATCGTCGACGACGACGTCGATTTTCTGGAGATGCACTCCGCCGTCTTAAGACACCGGGGGTATCACGTCATCACCGCCCGGAGCTCCAAGGAATGCCTGGAGGAATTGGATAAGGCCCAGCCGGACGTGGTCGTTCTGGACGTCATGATGGAGCAGTTCGACTCCGGCTTCAAGTTGAGTAAAAAGATCAAGGACAAGCATCTTGATCTCCCGGTAATCCTATTGACGTCCATCGGCGCCCAGACCGGCCTGGAATTCTCCTCCAATCAGGACCTCCTGAAGGCCACCGGCGCGGATGTGCTTCTGGACAAGCCGGTCAGTCCCAAGGTCTTTATCGACGAGATCGAAAAACTGACCGCCTCCAAATAAAAAGAGCTGAGCGGACTGCGATAACCATGGACCTCCTAAGCATCTCCGAGACCAAATGCCGCCGATGCTATCGGTGCGTCCGCGAGTGCCCGACGAACGCCCTCAAGATCGATCACGGAAAGGTCAAGCGGATCTGGAGCCGATGCATTCTTTGCGGCATCTGCTATAAGCACTGTCAACACGACGCCGTGAGCGCCCACACGGGCGTCCAGCGCGTCCAGGAGCTCCTGGATTCCGGGGAAAAAGTCATCGTTTGCCTGGACCCCACCTTCCCGGCGGTCCTGGACAAGGGAACGCCCGGCCAATTAGTGACCGCGCTGAAGAAATTAGGATTTCACGAGGTCTGGGAAGCCGCCATCGGGGGGGACCTGGTCACCAATGCCTACAGTGCCTGGATCAAGGAACATCGGGACGCATCCTGGATCTCGTCGTTCTGTCCCTCGGTAGTCTATTACATCGAAAAGTTCGTCCCTCACTTGACGGACCGGCTGGTGCCTATCGTCTCGCCCATGCTGGCCTGCGGCATGGCCGTGAAACGCCTCCGGGGCGCCGACGCGAAAGTGATCTTCGTCGGGTCCTGCATTTCGAGGATTTGGGAGCGCATGAACCGCTTCGGAAAAAATTTTATCGATTACGTCCTGATCTACCACGATATCACGAACATGCTCAAAGCCAAGGGCATCGAGCGG
>CAZSMW010000377.1:0-3626 GCA_964607985.1 uncultured Eubacteriales bacterium | reverse complement strand
CTTCCCTGGGGGTTGCCCTCACCGGGGCGGTGACCGCCGTCTTTGCCGCAACCATGGCGCTTACGGAAAACGACATCAAGAAGGTCCTGGCTTATTCCACGATCTCTCAGATCGGCTATATGTTCATCGGCTGCGGCGTGGGGGCGTACTCGGCCGGCATGTTCCACCTTGTCACCCACGCGTTTTTCAAGAGCCTGCTTTTCCTGGCTGCGGGGAGTGTCATCCATGCCCTCTCCGGCGAACAGGACCTGAGAAAGATGGGCGGGCTCAGAAGATACCTTCCCCGAACCTTCCCCGCTTTCTTTGTCGGTGCGGCCGCAATCGCCGGTGTCCCGTTCCTCTCGGGGTTCTTTTCCAAGGACGCCATCCTAAGCAGGGCTTTCGCCCAGGGGCAGTACGTCGTCTGGGCCCTCGGACTCGCGACTGCGATCCTCACGGCCTTCTACATCTTCCGGCTGGTTTTCTTGGCGTTCTACGGGGGTGATGATCGAATCTCTGCAGAGACAAAGGCCCATATCCACGAATCCCCGTCGATCATGACGGTCCCGCTCGCAGTATTGGCATTCTTCGCCGTTGCGGCGGGTTATATCGGCCTGCCAAGGGTCCTTGGAGAGAAAGTTGATCTCTTCGGGCGGTTCCTCGCACCGGTCTTCGTGAACGTCCCGGTGCACGGCCCTGGTCCGGGAACGGAATGGATTCTTATGTTCTTATCCACGGCTGCAGGCCTGATGGGCATCACGGCGGCTTACGTTCTTTATGTCAATAATCCCCGTATCCCGCACTCTCTCATCTCCAGGTTCCCTGCCCTCTATACGATCGTGAGTCGAAAGTATTATGTGGATGAGGCCTATGACGCGGTCTTTGTCCGGCCGCTCGTTCGAGGCGGGGAGGTCATTTTTGACCATTTTGACAAAAGGGTGGTGGATGGCGCCCTCAACGGCACGGCCGCGGCCGCCGGGGCCGCCGGAAGGGTTCTCAATCTCCTCCAGACGGGGCTTATAAAGGATTATGCCCTCGCCTTTCTTATCGGAGCGGTTCTTTTTCTGGGGTTTTTGTTGATGTAAGTTATGATAGTCCCGATCTTGAGCCTGGTGACGTTCCTGCCCCTCGGGGGAGCGCTCCTCCTCATCTTCTTCCCTGCGGAAAGGACCCGGATGGTCAGGTTTTTTGCCCTGGGCGTCGCGGTCCTGACCTTCCTCCTGTCCCTGGCCCTTTATTTTGGGTTCGATTCAGGAATATCATCTCCCCAATTCGTCGAACAGCGGGCTTGGATCGGTCACGGGATCCAGTACCACCTCGGGATCGATGGGATAAGCCTGTTCCTGGTCCTCCTGACGACCTTCCTCATTCCGGCGGCCCTTCTGGCCTCCTGGGGCGGGATTGGAGAGAGAATCAAGGAATTCTCATTTTTCATGCTGCTCCTTGAAACCGGGCTCATCGGTGTCTTCGTCTCTTTGAACCTCTTTCTCTTCTATGTTTTCTGGGAGGCCATGCTCATCCCGATGTATTTCATCATCGGGATATGGGGCGGCCGACGAAGGGTCTATGCCACCCTGAAATTCGTCATTTTCACGATGTTCGGGAGCCTCCTCATGCTCGTCGCGATCCTCGTCCTTTACGCTCAATATCACAGGGCAACGGGGGTTTATTCATTCTCGGTGCTTGATTACTATGGGCTTTCGCTCGAGGCGGGCACCCAGACTTGGCTCTTCCTGGCCTTTGCCTTGGCCTTCGCCATCAAGATCCCCCTCTTCCCCCTGCATACATGGCTTCCGGACGCCCACATCGAAGCGCCCACGCCGGGCTCGATCATTTTGGCCGCCGTCCTCCTCAAGATGGGGGCGTATGGATTCATCCGTTTTGCCCTTCCCCTCTTCCCTGACGCTACCCGGAGATTTCTGCCGTACCTTTCCCTCCTGGCCGCCTTCGGCATCATTTACGGAGGGCTCATGGCCCTCGTCCAGAGGGACATGAAATCCCTTGTAGCCTACTCGAGCATAAGCCACATGGGACTCATCATGCTGGCCGTGTTCTCTTTGAATTTCGAAGCCCTGGAGGGAGCCCTCTATCAGATGCTGAATCACGGTCTGAGCACCGGGGCCCTTTTCCTCTGCGTGGGGCTCCTCTACGAACGCTCTCATACCCGGCAGATCAAGGACTTCGGCGGGGTCGGCCGCCAAATGCCGGTCTTTTCGGCCCTCTTCCTCACCGTCATGCTTTCGTCGATGGGGCTCCCCGGGCTCAACGGCTTCGTAGGCGAGGTCCTCTGCTTTTTCGGGATCTTCAGCTCGAACAAGGTCCTCGCGGTCCCGGCGGTCGCCACGGCCGTCCTTTCGGCCGCTTACCTGCTCTTGCTTTTCCAAAAAGTGATGCACGGGCCGATCGTTCATGAGTCCGTCCGGGCCTTCAAGGACGTCGGGAAAAGGGAGTTGGCGATCCTAGTGCCCGTAATTGTCCTGATGTTCTGGATGGGCCTTTTTCCCGGACCGTTCCTCAGAAAGATGGACGCCTCGGTCGCAAAGGTTTTAGCCCTAGCCAAGGGCAAAGAGCGCGTCTCCCTGTTGCCCGGGGCGGCCGGCGCCAAATCCCCCGCAGTTTTGGGCGCGAACGACGGCAAAATGGAGACGCGATGAATACACTCCTCGCGTCGGCTCCGCTGGCCGTCATCGTCGGGGCTGCGCTCCTCATCCTGCTCGTCGACGCCTTCTCCAAAGGGAGGTCCGGCCGCCGCTTCCCTGCCCCAATCGGCGCCATCGCCCTTGCCGCGAGCTCCGTCCTCGGCCTGCGCTCTTGGGGGAAAGCCTGTTCCTATTTCGGAGGCAGGCTTCTCTTGGACGACTTCTCCATCGTCTTCCTTGTTCTTATCGCCATGACAGGGGTGCTCATCATCCTGATCGGCCTTCGGTATGTCCCCACCCATGGAATGGACACGGGCGCCTTCCACGCTCTGCTCCTCCTGGCCGTCTCCGGCGCCGTGATCATGGTTTCCTCCCTGGACCTCATCGTGATCTTTCTCGGCCTGGAGGTCCTTTCCGTCGCGAGCTATGCCCTGGCAGGGCTCAAGCGGGATGACCCGAGGTCCGCGGAATCGGCCGTCAAGTACTTCATGACGGGAAGCCTGGCCGGCGCCTTCCTGATCTTCGGGCTGGCGTTTCTTTATGGTGCCGCCGGCTCCCTGGACGTTCCGGCGATCCTCGCCGCGCTTCGGAGGTCGCCCCCGTCCTGGACCGCTCTGGCCGGATCAGGTCTCTTTCTGGCAGCCTTTGGTTTTAAGATCGCCATCGTCCCGTTTCACATGTGGGCTCCGGACGTCTATGAGGGCGCGCCCACTCCGGTTACGGCCTTTTTCTCGGTCGTTCCCAAGGCGGCCGGACTTGCCGTCCTCATGCGCCTCCTGGCTCCGTTTTGGGCCGGGGCGGGAAGACCCGGGCAACTCCGTTGGCTGCTGGGCGCTGCGGCCGCTCTGACCATGATCGTCGGAAACCTGGCGGCTCTCCGTCAGAGGAACATCAAGCGGATGCTCGCTTATTCAAGCATCGCCCACTCGGGCTACGCGCTCATCGCCGTGGTCTCGGGGGACGGCCCGGGTCTGGCCTTCTACCTTGTCGTCTATGCTTTCATGAACA
>CAZSMW010000376.1:0-1757 GCA_964607985.1 uncultured Eubacteriales bacterium | reverse complement strand
GCCCAACCTTTTGAAGGAAGGCGCCGGAGTTCCTCCTCAACGATCCGGAACGCCGTCGGACTTTGGCTCGCCTTCTTGACCTTCCCCCGATGGGCGTTGGCATAGAGGCCGGAGTAACGGACCATCACTTGGCCCTTGTCGGGAATATGTAAGAAACTTTCCTCAGACAAGGCTGCAATCTGACCCATGGTAGGCAAAATCCATTCCTAAGATAGGTGAAACGGTCGAGATAAGAAAGAAAATGAAAAAGAGCGAGGTCAAGCCATGATAATTCCTGTTGAACAAGGATTCTTCCCCTATTGTTGAAAAGGAATGACTTTTTATGGCCTCCGTCCGGTAAACCGGGACAACCCTGCGGCTTATTGACGATCGGTTATTTTCTCGTACCAGTAATATCCTTCGCCGGATCTAGCTCCGATATCTCCGCCGAATTTTCTGACGAAACCGGGCGGGGGATTTATCCGGGAATCAAAGGGATCATACGTCTGCCCATTCCAAACGAGCCTCTTTATGGGTTGATTCAAAGAATGTTTCAATCCGATGACGGTTCCTCTCGGAAGCTGATTCACAAGACTCCAATCGGTGAATCCCTCTCCGGTGGTTTCATATCAGTAATAGCCGCGGTTGGCAGGCGCGCCCATATCGCCGCCGAACATCTTCTTGAATCCCTCACCGGGAAGGAGATCAGGGCCTTCTACAGGGTCGTACCCGAAGACGCTTATCAAAGGATTAGATTCCCATCGGCACTCTGAATGCTTAAGTCCGATGGCAATCCCTTGGGGCAGTTTCCAGCCTTCGGGGTTTCCACTAGGAGAGCAGGGAACAATCCAACAAAGAAAATCTTCCTCTATACAGAAATCATCAGGACACATATCTCGTTGTTGGACTAGAGGCAGGCTGATTCCCAATTGAGGAATAGTAAACGCGTCGTCCTTCTGGTTTTTGCTGTGCCGCAACCCTATCACCAGTCCCGGAACGAGCAGGGACGGCGCGCCTATGACGGTGGGCTTTTTCATGACCACCATTTGCCGGGGGGTAAGGGCTTGCTTTTTAGCGATAATTCTGCCCGCTGGACGCATGCCGGTTTGGCAGATAACCTTGAATTCCGCTCTTTCCGATTCGATGACCTGAGGCGATAGAACCTTGATCGTCATCCATCCGCTGTAGCTGGCTGATAGGGTCCAGGTTGCCGTAATCTCTTTTTGTCCCGGCTCCGTGAAGTTCAGCAGTTTTTCTTCGGAAGAGGCTCCGTCACTTCGGAAAAATTTGAACTTGATGTTACCCGGCTCGGATACGGTTATTTTCCCTCTGAAGGTGAGCACGACCGGACATGTTCCGGTGTAGGAATCGGGGCTGACCGCTAATGTCACAGTTATATCCCCTGCTGAGGACGAGGCGGCAAGGATCATGCACGAAAGGAAGGCGCCGGTTAAAATCCAAGACAGTCTTTTAAACATCATTACCTCCTTTTTCATAGACTAACACGACTCCATAGGTATTTCGTTTTCTGCTGAGCCGGTTGGAGACGCGTTTTCGCATCGATTATCCCATCTCGCCACCGTACGGAAGCATAAATCAGGGCTGGGAACATGTCAATGACGCCTGGAGAGCGCGGGCGGACAACTTGAAAGCCGTCAGCGCGGCCCGATGACCCGAAATCACCCGGACCTCCCCTTCGGCATAAGAGAGCTTTATGAGAAATATTCGGCCGGGGGATCCGCGGCCATCAAGAGCTCCTACAAGGCGACCTGAGGCGG
>CAZSMW010000375.1:0-4486 GCA_964607985.1 uncultured Eubacteriales bacterium | reverse complement strand
ACGGTATTGCCGTTGTCCCGGAGCTCCCGGAGGATCCCGAGAAGCTTTTCCGTGTCCTCCGGATGGAGGCCGACCGTGGGCTCGTCGAGGACATAGAGCACTCCGCGCAGGCCGCTCCCAGCCTGAGTCGCCAGGCGGATGCGTTGGGCCTCGCTTCTCGAAAGTGTCGTTGATTCCCGGTCGATGGCAAGGTAGCCGAGCCCGAGACGGCCGAGAAGTTCCGTCCGGGCGAGGACGGCTTCGCGGATGGGAAGGCCGGCGGACTTTTCCTTATCGAAGAACTCAAAGCCGCGGAAGAACTTATCGATCCCCTGCACCGTCGAGGTGCTCATTTCGGCGATGTTGCTGCCTCTGAACGTGACCTCCAGGGCTTCCGGCCGGAGCCGGGTTCCTCCGCAGGCGCGGCAGCTCATCGTTCGGGCGAATCGCAGGATGTTCCGGTTGCGTTTCTGCTTGAGGATGGCCTGCATCACGGGCAGGATGCCCTTGTAATGGCCTTCCTCGCGCGGCCGGGCCGTGATGCCCTTCCAGCGCATGCGCGAAGCGAGCGGGTGCTTGCCGAAGGGGATGAGGACGCGGTCGCTGCCGTTCCGGACGATGCCCTTTTGCTCTTCCGTCAGGTCCTTCCAGGGGATGTCGGCGCTGAAGCTGTGAGCACAGCAGACCTGGTCAAGGACGTCCATCGTGACTTGGGAATAGATGATGTAGCCGCTCGGTGTCGTGCCGACCAGGGCCCCCTGCCGGAGGCTCTTTTCGGGGTCGGCGACGAGGAGGTCCGGATCGATACGGTCCTCGACGCCCAATCCCTTGCAGGCCGGGCAGGCGCCGAACGGGGAGTTGAAAGAAAAGAGCCGGCGTTCCAGGCGTATTTCCGGCGGCGCGGTCCCGAGCCGGGCGTAGAGCAATCTCAGGAGGTCGTGGATCTCGGCCAGGGTTCCGACGGTCGAGCGCGGATTCCCGACGACCGTCCTCTGGCTGACGGCGATCGAGGGAAGAAGGCCGCTGATATGGGCGACATCCGGACGCCGGAGTTTGCCCATGAACTGGCGGGAGTAGGTCGAGAAGGACTCCAGGTAGCGGCGCTGGGCCTCCCGGTAGATGACATCGAAGGCAAGGGACGATTTTCCGGAGCCGGAGACGCCGGTTATGACCGTGATCCGGCCGTGCGGGATGTCCGCGTCCACCTGGCGGAGGTTATTCTCCGAGGCGCCGCGGACGACGATGTCATTTCCCATGAGCGGTCAGGATAGCATCCCGGTTGGAGGTTGGCAACAAGCGGCGCCCCCCTCCCGCCCCCGTTCAGCGGCCGGTGTATCTTTCCAGCTTTTGGAGCTCGGCCCTGGCTTGGGCGACGGTCTGCTCGCTCTCGCCCTCCGGGTTTTCGAGGTAGAGCTTAAGATACCGCACGGCGTCCCCGATCTTCCCTTGTTTAACCATGGCCCTGGCCAGGTTGAAGTAGGCCACGGGCGTGGGCCGGAGGCTGATCGCTTTCTCGAGACATTCGATGGACCGGGAGAGGTTCCCCGCATAGGAATAGGTGATCCCAAGGTCCTGAAGGACCGCAGGGTCGTCCGGATGATTACGGGTGAGATCTTCGTAGATCTGGATCGCGTCCCCGAACCGTCCCGTCGCCGAGAGGCTTTGGGCGTAACCTGTCCGCCCATAGCGGTTCTCCGGCTCGATTTGGAGAGCGTTCCGGTAATAGGCCAGAGCGTCCGTCTTCTGGCCGATGGCGTCCAGCATCAACGCCGAGGCCAGGAGGGCGTCAAAACTTCGGGGATTGGTCTTCAACACCCGGTCGAAAGCTTCCAGAGCCTTTTTTACCCGACCTGTGACCATGAAGGTGTTACCCAGGCGCAGGAGAAGGACTTCGGAATCCGGGACCCGGGCGAGTCCCTGTTCGAGGGTCCGAACGACATCGTCGAATTTCATCATCCGCGCCTGGATGTAGGCCAGGTTGACGTAGCTTGAAGCCACCTCAGGCCGCATGGCGAGGATCCGTTGGCGGGCGGAGGCGGCTTCGGGGAGGTTCCCGGCGGCCTCGGTTTCCTCAGCCTGCCGAATGAGCCGGAGTTCAGCTGTCTGGTCCTTGGGGTCGGGGAGGGTCTTGCCGGACGGACCGTCAGCCATGGCCACATAACCCAGGGCGCGGAGACGTTCGGCCTCTTCGCCGATCAAGGTCTTTTTTTCGGCCCTTGAAGGTGACGGGGATTCCCGGACGAGCTTGTCCAGCCCGACGCTCATGTCGCGGACGATGTCCGGTTTGGCCCCGGCCAGGTTCTTTTCTTCCTTCGGGTCCCGCTTGAGGTCGTAGAGTTCCTCGCGGGGCGCCCGGATGTATTTCCATTCTCCCCGCAGGAGGCCCACGAGCTCCGACCAGCCGTAATTCTCCCGAGGATAATACGTTTCGATGTAGGAGCTTTGGTCGTCCTTTCTCTTTCCCTGGATGTAGGGGAGCAGGCTCGTTCCCTGGGAGTCCTTAAGGCCCGGCAGGCCGAGCATGTCCAGCACGGAAGCCGGGATATCGATGAGCCTCACCCGGCTTCCGACGACCCGGCCGCGGGGGAGGCGGTTTTCGGCATAGAAAATGAGGGGGACCCTCATCGTCGGTTCATAGAGGAAGACACCGTGTCCTTTTTCTTCTTTTTCGCCGAACGCTTCTCCGTGGTCCCCGGCGATGATGACCAGTGTCCTCTGGAGAATGCCGTTTTCCCTGAGCTTGCCGACGATCTTCCCCACGTGTTCATCCATGAAGGCGATTTCGCCGTCATAGGGATCGGAGGCGAACCTTTCCTTGTAGGGTGAAGGCGGATCGTAGGGGATATGCGGATCGAAAAAATGGACCCAGGCGAAGAACCGGTCTGCCTTGTGTGCGTCCAACCATCGGGCGAAGGGGGCGTAGACCTCGTCGGCCCGGCGTTCCGCGTTCAGAGACTTGAAGGGCTGTCCGGCGGCGAAATTGTCGTCGTAGACGTCGAAACCCCGGCCCAGGCCGAAGCGTGAATCGACGCTGAAGGAGCTTACGAACGCGGCCGTGGCCCTTCCTGAGGAATTAAGCGTTTCGGCGAGGGTCTGGATCTCAGGCGGGAGGATGTAGCTTCCGTTGTTATGGACCTGATGGACAAACGGATAGGCCCCGGTGAAAAGGGAGCAGTGGGAGGGCCCGGTCAACGGGACCTGACAGATCGCGTTCTCGAAGCGAACGCCTCCCGCGGCCAGGGCGTCCAGGCTGGGCGTGCCGGCTTCAGGATAACCATAGCATCCGAGCCGGTCGGCCCTGGTGGTGTCCAGCGTGATGATCAGGACGTTGAGGCCGGGATCTTTTTTCACACCGGCCGTGGGTCGGAGGATACGAAAAACGACGATGAGCCCAGCGATAACGACGAATAAAGCGGCGAAAACGAGAAGCCTAAAATGGTTTCGCGGCTTCGGGATAGGGCCGGCACCCGGTTTAGAAGCGGATGCGGCATGAGAAGAGGGTTCCGGGTTCTTTGATTTCCTCTTTCTGCGCTTTTTTTGGCTCGCCATGCCAGGACAATGTACCTAATCAGTGGGGAACAGTCAAGCGGACGGGTGGCCGTAAAAATTGCCGATAAGCAAAAAAAACCCGCCTCCCCGAGCGGGGAGGCGGGTTTGAGCGTTGATCTTGTGAGCTCGAACTAGAAGATGAACTTGACTCCAAACCGGGCGGAAATCGCCGCGTAGAAACCGTACTTCTTCAGCCACTGGTCGTTTCTGACAGCGCCGGACGTTTCGGGTGTCCAGGTATTGGCAAGCGCCTGTTCTTCCGTAACGTCCAAGCCGTAGAGATAGCGCCAATAATAAAGCCTGGTGGCCGTCTTGGTGTCGAACATGTTGTCGACGTTGACACTGAGCTGCAGCGTGTTCCTGCCCATCCGCAGGTTGTACTCGGCGTAGATGTTGCCGAACCAGAGGAAGGGGGTCCGTTTCTGTACGAGGTTCCCGCTGTCGTCCTTGAGGTAGCCTCTGTTGTAGGGATAGTTATCCGCACCGAGCCAGCTCCAGACCTCGGAGACGGGGATGCCGCTGTAAGCGTTCAAGACCGCGCCTACGGTCAGATGGAACGGGAACGTGTAAGCGCCGTAGAGCTTGAAGAAGTGGGTCCGGTCGGTGGGCAGAGCTCCATTAAGCTCCTTGAGATCTTTGTCGCGGGCCATGTTCCAGACGTCGAAGTTTCTTTCGATGTAGGGCGCGAGACGGCCGTTTTCGTCGGAACTGCTGAGGCCGGAGTAGTTGCCCACCAGGCTGCTCCAGGTGTAAGAGAAGCCGGCCAGCCAATTCTTGGAGAGTCTCTTGTCCAGGGTGAAGTTGATGGCGTAGTAATCGCGCTTGGCTCTGGGTGTTTCCGGATACGCCGGGTCGAATTTTCCGCCGTTGGTGGTCAGCTTGGAATACCCGTAGCCGGGGTTCGTTGTGTAGTAAACTTCGCCGACGCCCGGGACGATGACGCCGACGTCCTCGATCG
>CAZSMW010000374.1:0-1959 GCA_964607985.1 uncultured Eubacteriales bacterium | reverse complement strand
TAAAAATGATAAAAAACCAGGCGGGAAAACGGAAATTCGGAAATGGGTATTGTGTCCCCTATTTAAGCCTGACTCCCTTCTGTGATGCTAAGCGCTCGTAGATATGGATGATCCGCTGGGCCATGGCTTCGGCCGAGAACTTCTGATGGACGACCTCAAAGCCGCGCTGTGCCAGCCGGTTCGCCAGGGACTTGTCAAGGTAGAGCTTCAATATCGCCTGAGCCAGGGTCTGGGGGTCCCGCGGCGGAACGAGGAGCCCCGTCTCCCGGTGGATGACGACCTCAGGAATGCCCCCGGCCTGGGTGGCCACTATGGGAAGTCGGCTGGCCATCGCGTCCATGAGGGAGCTGCCAAGGCCTTCCATGCGCGAGGAGAGGACGAAGAGATCGAGCGACGCGAGGATCCGGGGCACGTCCTCGCGGAAGCCGAGGAAGTAGACGACGTCGTCGACGCGCAGGTCGCGGGCCTGCCGGTCGAGTTCCATCCGCAGCGAGCCCTCGCCGACGATGATGATCTTCACCTTCGGAGCATGGTCCTTAAGGATCTTCGCCGCGTCGATGAGGTCCTTGTGCCCCTTGTGGTCCTCGAGCTGGGCCACGATCCCGACCAGGAAATCGTCCGCTGCGAAGCCGAACTCCCGGCGAAGGAAGTCCCTTTCCTTGACCTCCCGGAAGGGAGCGAAATCGATCCCCGAGGGGACGACCTCGATGAGCGTCTCCGGGACCCCCCCTGCGATCAGGACCTTGCGGACCTCCTCGGAGATGGCGATGACGGCGTCGACATTCTTTACATATTTGCGCCGGCTCTTTATAGGGAAATCCACCCGCCTGGAGATGACGCGGATAGGGACTTTGGCCAGCGACGCCGCCGCCGCGCCTACCGAAACGGCGTGCGCGTCGTGGAAGTGAGCGAGGACACAGCCGCGGCGCTTCATGGCCCGGGCAAGCTTCAGGACGGCCACGAGGTCCATCTCGCTCTTGATGCCGAGCGGCAGGACCGGCAGTCCGTCCCCGGCGGCCTTCTCGTGGAGGGGAGAACCGGGCTGAACGACAAAGGTAAACGGAATGCCTTTCTTTTGGAGTTCGCGGGCCAGGAAAAGAGACTGACGCTGGCCGCCCCGCCACTCGCGTCCGGCGTCAATATGGAAAAGGCTCAATTCTCTCTCCTTTTTTCCAGATCTCCCTCAGCTTGGCGTAGCGGATGAAGATCGAGTAGCCGTTAAGGACCGAGATAACGAGCCCGGGGAAACCGTCGAGAAAGCCGAGCTTCAGGACGTAGGACTTGAGGAACCGGCCGGCCGGCCAGCCGAGGAGATGGATGAGCCGGCACCGTTTCTTCCCCGCGTAAAGCTTCTGGGCGCCGAGGTCCGAGAACTTGTTGATGCGGGCCACGTGTTCGGCGATGCTGTCATAAGTGAAGTGGTGGATCGCCCCTTTGAGCTTCTCGATCCGGCCGTCGAGGACCAGGTCCTCGTGGACATAGTCGCCCTCCCAGCAGGCCCTGTCCTTGCGGAACAAGCGCACTTTCCGGTCCGGGTACCATCCGGAGTGGCGGATCCACCGGCCGAGGTAGTGGACCTGGCGGGGAATAGAGAAACCGGTGAAGTCGGGCTCCCCATCGGCTAGAGCGAGGATCTCGGACCTCAACTCGGGCGAAACGCGCTCGTCGGCATCCAGGGACAGGACCCAGGGATGGGAGGCTTTCGAGTTGGCGAAGTTCTTCTGGTTGGCGAAATTCGTCCACTTCCGCTCATAGACGTGTTCGGTATATCGCCCGGCGATCCGGACCGTATCGTCCGTGCTGTGGCTATCGACGACGATGATCTCGGAAACAAGCCCCTGGACGCTCTTCAAGGCCGGCTCGAGCTTCTTCTCTTCATTAAACGTGATGAGGACGGCCGAAATCTCCACGCGGAAATATTAACATATTTATATCGAAGAAAAAAGATAACGGCGAGAC
>CAZSMW010000373.1:0-2596 GCA_964607985.1 uncultured Eubacteriales bacterium | reverse complement strand
ACCGCTCGTCGGGGGATCCAAGGGGGTATGCCCCCTTGGTCGCAGGGCGCGGGTCCATGCCCCGCCCGAGAAAGGGAGGCAGGGAGCGAAGCGACCGTTGGAAGGGGGAAACGCGAAGCGGGTTCCCCCTCCAAGTTGACTTAATGGTTCTCTTACGTTTGTTGCGGGTCGCTGAACAGATGGGATGAGGCTGAAACGGCCTTGGAGGGCCGTGATGGGAGGGCATTGGGAAGGGCTGCAGCGACCATGCGGAGATCAGCCTGAGACGAGCGTCCGACGAGGGAAGCCGCAGGCCTCCGACGGCCCAAGGCTCCGAGGATGGGTCTCCTTCAGCTCATTAGATTAGCCTGGAGTCTTGGGCCTGAGGAGCCGAGAAGGACGTGAGTCTCAGACGTTTCTTGATCGTAGCGGGAGCAAAGCCCTTCCCTATGCCCTCCTCTTGACATCACGGCCATCGAGGGCCGTCCCACCCAAGCTATAGACCCGGCCCACACCAAACGGTCATTCGTACTCGCCCCAGTGCTTGATCTTGAGGTCCGCGATCTTCTTCGAGGCGATGGCCTGGACGAAGAGATCGGCAACCTGGAGGTTGGTCAGGAGGGGCACGGCGAAATCCACCGCCAGCCGCCGCATCCGGTAGTCGGAGTCGAACTCGACCTTCTTCTCCGGGTTGGGCACGGAGATCACGAAATCGATCTTCCGCCGGGCGATGAAATCCCGGATGTTAGGCCTCTTTTTTTCGTGGACTTTATAAAGACGGGTGTTGGCGATCCCGTTCTTCCTGAGGAACTCCGATGTGTGTTCGGTGGCGTAGAGCGTGAAGCCCATGTCCCGAAGCTTCCGGGCCGGCTCGAGGAACCTGTGCTTGGAGGGCTCGCCGCCGATGCTCAGCAGGAGGTTCTTTTCAGGAAGGCTGAATCCGGCCGAGAGGAGGGCCTTGAGGAAGGCCTCATGGACGTCCTCCCCCAGGCAGGCGACCTCGCCCGTCGAGGCCATCTCGACACCGAGGGCGGGGTCGGCGCCCTTGAGCCTGGAGAACGAGAACTGCGGCGCCTTGACCCCGACGTAATCGAGGTCAAGGGTGCTCTTCCGGTTCCGGACCGGAGCACCCATTATGGCCCGGACCGCCAGCTCGATGAAGTTCGTCTTGGCCACCTTGCTGACGAAGGGGAACGATCTCGACGCCCGCAGGTTGCATTCGATGACCTTGATGGCGTTGTCCTTGGCGATGAACTGGATGTTGAATGGCCCGGTGATGGTCAGGGTTCGGGCGATGGCGTTGCCGATCTCCCGGATACGGCGGATGGTCTCGATGTAGAGCTTCTGGGGAGGCAGGACCATGGTCGCGTCGCCGGAGTGGACGCCGGCATTCTCGACATGCTCGACGATGGCCGAAGCGAGAACCTTCCCCCTGTCGGCCACTGCGTCCAATTCGATCTCCTTGCCGTTCATGATGAACTTGGAAATAACGACCGGGTAATCAGGTGAGACCAGGGACGCTTTCCTGAGGTAGCGGTCAAGGGTGGGCTCGTTGAAGACGATGCTCATGGCCGCGCCGCTCAAAACGTAGGACGGCCGGATCAGGACCGGGTAGCCGATCGCCCGCGCAAACGTCGCGGCATCCCCCGTGCTCCGCAGCTCCTTCCATTCCGGCTGGTCGACACCGATCTCATCCAGGAGTCTTGAGAATTTGAACCGATTCTCGGCCCGGTCGATGTCCTTCGGCGACGTCCCCAGGACCCGGACCCCCGCCCGGAGGCACTTCATGGCGATGTTGTTGGGGATCTGGCCGCCCATCGATAGGAGGACCCCGCGCGGGTCCTCCTTCTCGTAGATATCGAGGACACGTTCGAAGCTCAGCTCGTCGAAGTAGAGCCGGTCGCAGATGTCGTAGTCCGTGGACACCGTCTCCGGATTGTAATTGACCATGATCGTCGAACAGCCCATTTTCTTGAGGCTCTGGGCGGCGTTGACGCAGCACCAGTCGAATTCGACCGACGAGCCGATGCTGTAGGAGCCCGAGCCAAGGACCATGACCTTGTTCTTCCCGGGACGAAAGACGACGTCATCCTCGATGCCGTTATAGGTCAAATAGAGATAATTCGTCTTCACCGGATACTCGGCGGCCAGAGTGTCGATCTGCTTGACGCAGGGGACGATCCCGGCCTTCTTCCGGGCCCGGCGCACGACGGCTTCGCTTGACCGGACGAGAAGGCCGATCTGCTTGTCCGAGAATCCTTTCCGTTTAGCCTCGCGGAGGAGGTCCGCCGACAGGGTCGCCAGGCGGTGCGTCCGGAGCTCCGCCCCCAGGTCGACGACCGATTTGATCTTATGGAGGAACCACGTGTCGATCCGGGTCAGTTCGTGAATCCGGTCGACGGACCAGCCTTTCCCGAGAGCCTCGGCGATCCCGAAAAGCCGCTCGTCGGTCGGCTGACGGAGCCCCTTCTCCAGGTTCTCGAAGGAATAGTTGGCGTTGGCAACGAGACCGTACATGCCGATCTGGAGCATGCGGGCGGCCTTCTGAATCGCCTCCTCGAATGACCGGCCGATGGCCATGACTTCTCCCACCGACTTCATTTCCGAGCCGATCTTT
>CAZSMW010000372.1:0-2949 GCA_964607985.1 uncultured Eubacteriales bacterium | reverse complement strand
GAAGTCGATCATGGCGCCCCGGCTCTTACCAATCCAGTTCTTCCGCATGAGGAGAACGTGCTCGGGCCACTTGCCGAGCATCTCGTGGCCGGCGAGAAGCTCCTCGGCGTAATCTGTAATCTTAAGGAACCACTGCTCCATCTTCTTCTGGATGACCGGCGTGTCGCAGCGCCAGCAGCCCCCGCCGACGACCTGTTCGTTGGCTAGGACGGTCCGGCACTGGGAGCACCAGTTGACCCAGCTTTCCTTCCGGAAGGCCAGGCCGCGCTCGAACATCTTGAGGAAGATCCATTGGTTCCACTTGTAGTATTCCGGCAGACAGGAGTTCACTTCGCGGGACCAGTCGTAGCCGAAGCCCATTTTTTTGAGCTGGTCGCGCATATAGGCGACGTTGTCCAGGGTCCACTTCCGGGGATGGACGCCGTGCTTGATGGCCGCGTTCTCGGCCGGCATGCCCAGAGCGTCCCAGCCGATGGGATGGATGACGTTCAGCCCGTTCATCGATTTGTAGCGGGCGATGACGTCGCCGATGGAATAGTTCCTGACGTGGCCCATGTGGATGCGTCCCGAAGGATAGGGATACATCTCCAGCAGATAGTATTTTTGCTTGGTCGGGTCTTCGGTGACCTCAAAGACCCGATTCTCAGCCCAGATCTTCTGCCACTTTCTCTCGATGTCCTCGAAGTTGAAGCTGTCCTTCATCGACGTCCTCGGTTGTTCGTATCGGGGGGCTCATCATAGAACCCGCGGCCTGAAATGTCAACAAGTCGGGGCGACTTATTGCTTGACTTATTATATAATCAATTCTTAACCAACTCTTAAATAATATGCCCATTCTTGAAGTTAAAGACCTGTCCGCCGGATACGGGAACGGCCCCGTCATCCAAGACATTTCGTTCTCCGTCGAGCCCGGAGAGTTCGTCACGGTCCTCGGCCGGAACGGTTCGGGGAAGAGCACGCTCATCAAAGCCCTGCAGAAGCTTGTCCGGGATGTCGGGGGCGAGGTCCGGATCGAGGGGACGAACATATCCGGCTGGGGAAGGCGTCGGATGGCCCGCGGGATCGCTTACGTCCCCCAGATCTACGACCCCGTGTTCGATTTCCGAGTGGCCGAGATCATCCTCATGGGGCGCTATATTCACCAAGGACGCCTCGGCGGCCCCGCGGCCTCGGATTCGGAAACCCTGAAGGAGGTCCTCCGGCTGACCCAGACGTCCCATCTCAAGGACAAGTTGATGGCCCACCTCAGCGGCGGAGAAAGGCAGCGAGTCTTTATCGCCCGGGCCCTGGCCCAGGACACTCCCCTGCTTTTCCTCGACGAGCCCAGCTCCCATCTCGACATCAGCTATCAGGTCGAGATCTACGAGATCCTCCGGAGCCTCGGAAGGGAAAAGGGGAAGACCATCCTGGCCGCCGAGCACAACATCAACCTGGCCGCTCTCTATTCCCAGCGGCTGATCTTCCTCAAGGAGGGGAGGATCAGCGGCCAGGGCCGGCCCTCCGAGCTGATTACGAAGGACAACATCAAACGGATCTTTGACGCCGACGTGGACATCCGGGAAAACCTGCGTTCCGGGCTCCCGGAGATCTCACTCGTCGCCGGTTCCGGGGAGAAGACTTGATGTTCGGCGCGTCCCGTGTCCTGCTCCTCTTCGCCGCTGTCTCCTTTGTCGCTTCCGCCCAGAATGAAACCACCATCGACGACACGGGCGCCCCTTTCACCCTTTCGGGTCCGCCCCGCCGGATCGTATCTCTGGCGCCCAACGTCACAGAGATCCTTTTCGCCTTGGGCTTGGATCAGGAGATCGTCGGGGTCACGCGCTATTGCGACTATCCCGAGGCGGCGAAACGGAAGGAAAAGATCGGCGGGTTGGTCGATCCGAACCTGGAGATGATCAAGTCCCTTTCCCCGGACCTTGTCATCGCCTTCCGCGGCAACCCGATCCGGACCGTGGAGCGACTCAAAAAGCTCGGCCTTCCGGTCTTCGTCCTGAACATCGGGAATGACCTCGGTTCGCTCTTCCCTCTCCTCGAGAAGATCGGCAAAGTGACGCGCCGGGAAAAAGAGGCGGCGGCGCTCGCCTCCCGACTGAAGGACCGGCTGGATGCCGTTCGCGACCGTCTCGACGCCGTGACCGCCGGGCCGAGGGTCTTCCTCGCCCTTCATGGAACGGGTCTCTGGACGTGCGGACGGGAGAGCTACCTCAACGACCTTATCTCCCGTTGCAAGGCCCGTAACGTCGCAGGCGGGATCTCCAGAAATTGGCTGCATTACAGCCTTGAACAGCTCGTCCAAGACGACCCCGAGATCATCATCGTCCTAGCCCGGTCCATCCCTGAGTTCGAACAAGCGCGAGACCGGTTCCTCAAGGATGCGCGGCTCCGAGGGGTCGCGGCGGTCCGGACCGCAAGGGTCCGTTTCCTGGACGAGAACGTGGCCAGCCGTTTCGGTCCGCGGCTCGCCGATGCCCTGGAGGAGACCGCCCGGAACATCCACCCCGAGAGGTTCGATAAGAAACCATGACCGTAACCGCGAAGCGCCGTCTCCTTCTGGTCGTTCTGGCCGTCCTCCTCGTGGCCGGTTTTCTGGCTTCCATGCTCACGGGCCCCGTCCGGACGACCGTGGCGGACCTCCTGGACCTCCTCACCGGCCGGAGTTCGGCCTTCTCTACGATCTTCATCGACCTTAGGCTTTCCCGGGTTCTTCTGGCCTTCCTGGTCGGGGCGGCTCTTTCCCTCTCGGGGGCCATCCTCCAGGGATATTTCCAGAACCCGATGGCCGATCCCTTTGTCGTCGGGGCCTCCTCGGGCGCCTCGTTCGGGGCCGTCGTCTGCATCTATTTCGGCATCAACGTCACCGTCCTCGGGTTCTCCAGCCAAAGCGTCTTCGCCTTCGCCGCCGGGTTCGGTCTTGTTTCCTTTGTCTACGTTCTCTCCCGGAGGAAGGAC
>CAZSMW010000371.1:0-3791 GCA_964607985.1 uncultured Eubacteriales bacterium | reverse complement strand
AACATCCTGCACAGGGCTGAGTTGGCTTGGCGGAATTGCTTCGTCTTCAAGTCGGCCACTAGTATTCCCTCTCCAGCGCCATCGAACAGCGCCTTGTACCTGGCTTCTGACTGCTTGCGTTCGGTGATGTCGCGCATAATGCTTACTGCATGCCAGCCGCCCTTGATCCGGACGGAGGACAGCGACAGAGCCACCGCGATCTCACGACCGTCTTTTCGGCGGGCGTGTAGTTCGAGAGTCTTGCCCACGGCCGCCCCCTGACCGGTACGAAGAAACCCGGGAAAAGCGGCGTTGTGGGCTTCGTGATAGCGCTCCGGAGCGATCAGGTCATGCAGATTCCGTCCGAGCGCCTCGGTATTCGTATAGCCGAGAACGCGTTCGGCCGCGGGGTTCCAATAGGTCACAACTCCTTCAGGGTCCATCATCAGGATGGCGTCCTGGGCCGAATCCGTAATGGCGCTAAGGCGGGATTCGCTCTCCCGGAGCGCTTCCGTCGCCTTATATTGGTCTCGATAGAAGCGGGCCCCCTGCTGTCGCCAGACGAAGCCCAGCGCCGCGCCCGTGCCGAGGAGCAGGAGAACCGCCATGATAATGATATCCCGCAATCGCTCCCTCATCGGCCCGAACACTTCCGAAGTGTCCATGCGGGCGACCAGGAACCAGGGGGAATCCGGAACAGGGCGCAGGGCGGCAATCACCGCCGCGCCGCGGTAGTCCATCCCTTCCACGATCCCTTCCTGCCCCAGGACGGCCTTGACGGCCGGTACGTTCTCCTTCCCGAGCGGGATGCGCAAACGAAGGGCGGTATTCTTTTGGAACTTGAGTTCGTTCAGGAATAGGACGTCGTTTCCATCCCTGCGGATGAGCAGGATCTCGGCCGTCCGGCTGGCGGTCGGCCAGCGGCTGATAAAGGGATAGAGACGGGTCTCGGGATCTATGCGCAAGGCAAGAATTCCGATGACTCGGCCGCCATGGGTTTCGTCGAGGATGGGGACCAGGACCTTCAGGTAAATCCGCCGGTTCTGCTCATTCCAGTAGAAATCCTCAAAGACGATCTTCCCCGACCGCAGGCCCTCGGAGGAGCTTGGGGAAACGAAGGACGTGCTTCGTTCCGGCCCGTCGGGAATGATCATCTTCTTGGAGTAAAGAGTGTCCAGCAGCATAACCCGGTCATATTGATAGGCCGCCTGCATATGGCCCAGCCACGTCCGGAGTTGATCTCCTGCCTCCTGGTCCTCCGCATGTTCGAAATGGCGCTTCACCAGGGCGGAGAAGGCGGTATTCTTGTAGAAAACGGCGGCATCTCCCAGCCGCTCTTGTCTAAAGCGCGTGAGTTCGTTTACTTTAAGCTCAGCGATGGCGCTCAGCTCGCGCTCCACCTCGACGAGAAAATTCCGCTCGTGGTTCCGGTAGTAATAGGCGCCGCCGGCGGCGATCCCCGCGGCCAGGAGACCGAAGATCAGGATGAAGTCATATCCCATGCGACGGCGGGACTTATCGCGCGTGACCATTATCGGTTTCCTCTCGCGCCGGAATTGGCTTCCCCCGCCCGCCCAAGCCATCGCTCGATGGACCGTTTCTGGAAACGCCAGCGGCGGCCGATCTTATGGGAGGGGATCTTCCCTTCCCGGGCGAGCTTGTAGAGCGTCGACTTCGGGATCTTCAGATAGATAGCCAGCTCATCGATGGTCAAGACGTCGCCGGTCGATTTCTTCATGTGGAAAACCTCCCCAGTCGTATGGTCAAGCACACAGCAACCCTTCCCTGCTTTAATTATAATTTAAGATTATTGACAGTTGTTGTCAATAGTTGAAAAGTTCGTTTCACCGGTTGCCGTTTTTCGTGACGGTCAAGGATATCTTGAAAACCGCTAATCCCGATGCTCGGCCTCCAGCTTCTTCCTATAGCCGCCAGAGAAAGGAGGCCTTGAAGAAGAGGCCGCGTTTCATTTCGAGGAAGCGGTCGACGCCGCGGGATTCCCCCTCCACCCACTCGAGCTTGTTGTAGAGGGAGCCATAGCCGAACTGGATGACCGTCCCCGGGATGTAGGTGAACGAGGCGAGAAGATCCGTCAAGAGCTCTTTCCGGTAGGTGTTGTACTCCACGATTCCCCGGAAGAAGAGATACTTGTTCACCTGGTAGGTCAGCAGGCTCCGGCCGATGGCGTAGTCAAAGACCTTGTCCTTTGTCCCCTTCCGGTAGAGGTCGGCGTATGTCAGGCTGAGGTTCAGGTTGAACTGCTCCGAAGGCTGATAGATGACGCTCCCCACGGCCCGGTTCCCGTAGCCCTGATAGGGTTCGTCCATATAGCGGATGGCGTTGCCGAGTCGATATTGACCGCGCACGGAGAGCTTCTTGGAAACCTGGCTGGAGGATTGGACGGTCAGGCCGCCCGTGTTGAACCTCCGGCCGAGGAAGATTTCCGTCGCGTAGACGCCCATCACGGTCACGGTCGTATTGCCCGGTAGAAGGGCTTGGAGGGCGAGGATGTCGTTCGTCTCAACCATATCGAAATAAAGGTCCTTGAGGACGGAGACATAGATCTGGGGCGTGAGCTTGCGGAAAAACCGGCTCTTCGGATAGATCCGGGGCAGGAGGGCCGCCCGCAGGCTGGTCAATCCGTTCCGGGTGAGGTAACCCGTGGTCGTCTGGAAATCCCGCGAAATGTCATGGAATCCGAGGCTCGCGCCGAGTCCCCGGGTGTCATAGAGGTAATCCAATCCGAGGGCCGTGCCGTCCGCCACGGGCGCCTCGGATAGGTCTCGGGTCCAAGAGCCGAAGCCATGAAAGCCGAGGATGCTCGACCGCCCCAGCCGGACTTGACCGTCCGCACCCGCGACCTGGTTGAAACCGCCCTCATGCTCGCGGCCGGTATAGAAACCCCCGATGAAACCCTCTCCGGCCAGGGCTCGCTTATAGCGGAGGACGGCGACGCCCGCGAACCGGTCATCCCCCGCCCAGGACGGGTCGAGCGACGGCGATTCGTCCAGGGCGATGATCGAAGCGATGGTGTCTCTCCTCCCGATCTTCCCCGAGAGTTTGAAGCCAAACCGCGGATCGACGATCGTCCGGGTGTGGACGACGGACTGGAGCGGGTCCCCTCCCGAAGAGCCGGCCAGGAGGAACATCTCGTTTCCTTCCAGAAAAAAGGGTCGCTTCTCTGGGAAGAAAAGGTCATACCGGAGGTTGACGTCCACCTGGCCTGCGTCAGCCTCGACTTGACTGAAATCCGGGTTCCAAGCGGCATCCAGGATGAGCTGGGAGGTGATGCCGTATTTCCCGGTCAGGCTGAGGTCCCTGGCAGCCTTGCCCCGCTCGAGCGTCCCAGCCTCGCGGCCCCATTTTTGGCTGGCGGTGAACGCGGGCAGGACCTCGAGGAGGGTGTATCGTTTGATGTCGCGAAGCTCGAACGGCATCATCTGGGTCAGGAAGAAATAGCCCCGGGCGGGGTCGAGGGGCGGATAGGAGCCGTGCTCGGACTTCCGGCTTATCCGCCGCTCGAAGAAGATGGACATCTCGACCCGCGCTTTCCCGGCATAGCGGATGCTCTTGAACGGGACACGGAGCTCGATGGAGAAGCCGTCCGGATCGAGGCGCCCGGCGCTCGTCCAGATGAAGTCGACGCTGAAGTCCTCCTGGCCGCCGGCGAAGCGGCTGTCAGTCTGGATGCCGAGGGGATTGACATAGAACGCGTAGAGCGACTGCTGGTCGTTAAAGGTGTCGAGGTTGATGCAGATGAAGTCGTCGGGCCGGATCGTGTCCCGGTTGGCCATGGAGGCCTTGATCTTGTC
>CAZSMW010000370.1:0-7118 GCA_964607985.1 uncultured Eubacteriales bacterium | reverse complement strand
GGGTCGCGCTGCTTCCAGAAAGCCTCGATGAAGATGTCCCGTTCCCGGTCGTTCGGAAGGGACAGGAAAACGTCACGCTCGGCGGGGAGGATGAAGGTGGTCGTCAGCTTGAGCCACTCGCGGTGCAGGGGGGAGAGGTCCTTTTCCTTGACCTTCGTCTGGGCGGCCAACAGGCCGGCCAGGGCCAGGACGAAGACGAAGATCGGGAGGCGGGCGATAGCCCTGCTTTTTTCCGTCATGGCCTCTCTCCTTTTAGCGGCACTTCCGGATGAGCTCGTCGAGCTTGGCCTTGTCGTTGGACGGCAGAGCGGCGTAGACGAGATCCTTATATCGGATGAAGTATTTCAGCGCCTCCGCCTTGTCACCCTTGCCGAGAAGCCCGAGGCCCAGGTTATAGAGGGCGAAGCCGAAGTCGGGCTTGAGCTCGACCGCCTTTTTCCACGCGGCGATGGCTCCGTCGATGTCCCCCGACTTGCTCAGGATCACCCCGAGTCCGTTGTGGGCGGACGCGTATTTCGGATCGAGCTCGACGGCCTTCCGGAAATCCTTCGTCGCCCTGGCCAGGTCTTCGGCCTGGCGCCCCTTGAGGTAGCGGGAGAGGTAAAGGGAGCCCCGGTTGTTGAAGACGATGGCGTAGTTCAGGTCGAGGGAGAGGGCTTTGTCGTAGGCCTCGAGGGCCTTGTCGTAGAGCCCCTTGTTCCAGTAGGCGACGCCGATGTAGTTCCAGGTCTCCGGGTCGAAGTCGATGATGCCCAGGGACTTTTCGAGCAGGCTGATGGCCTCATCAAACCGGCCGTTGTCGATCATGATGATCCCGAGGGCCGTCATGATCCGGAAACTCTCCGGATTGTAGGCGTAGGCTTCCCGCAGGATGGCTTCGGCGTCGCCGGGGCGTTTCTGTTCCTGATAAAAGTTGGCCAGGTAGGTATACGCCAGGTTGAAATCATTCCTCTCGGCGATGATCTCCTTGAGCAAGGCGATCCCTTCTTCAGCCCGGCCGGCATGATAGGCTGCCGTAGCCTTCGTCCATTTGTTGTGGTAGGGGAACAGGGTCTTGAGGTCGTCCTCGGCCGTGAAGTCCTTTCGGAGCGGCGCCTGGGGCGAGGCCAGGTAGCCGAGGCTCCTCAGCTTTTCCGCCGTCGCCCTGTCCATATTCTGGCCGGCCTTGTCCGCCAGGGGCGAAGACTCCGACCGGACGAGCTCGGAGAAGGTTTTTTTGATCTTAGCCAGGTCGGCCCGGCCGACGACGTTTTCGAGTTCGGCGAAATCCTTCTCCTGGTCGTAGACCTCGGGAATGGGCGAATCCATGTATTTCTCCCGGCCCTGGATGTACCCCCGGAGCGGCGCCCAGCCCCGGTTGTAATAGGCCGTGAGCGCTTCGAAGTAGACCGGCCGCGCGGCCAGGCTCTTGCCCTGGACGAGGGGCAGGAGCGACCTGCCTTGGAGCCCCCGCGGCTCTTCCTTGTTGAGAAGGGCACAGACCGTGGGGAAGACGTCTATGTGACAGACGTTGGCCTCGACCCGGGCCGGTTTCGCTCCGGGCAGGGCAAGGATGAGCGGGACATGGAGCGTCGCGTTGTAGGCGAAGTAGCCATGGGTCGATTCGCCGTGCTCGCCCAGCGATTCGCCATGGTCGGCCGTGAAGATGACCGCCGTCCGGTCCTCGAGGTTTCGTTCCTCGAGGAAACCAAGGAGCTTGGCCAGGGCCGAATCGACGAAGGCGATCTCGCCGTCGTAGGGATTTCCCGGGTATTGAGACCGGAAGGGCTCGGGCGGCTCGTAGGGCTGGTGGGGGTCGAAGAGGTGGATCCAGAGGAACCACGGCCCGGTCCGCCCCTCGAGCCACTCCAGGGTCTTGCCGACGACGACGTCCGCCTTGCGCTCGACGAAGGTCATGTCTGTCGGCCCCTGACTGCCGTAGTTGTCGTCATAGACGTCGAATCCCTGGGTCAACCCGAAGCGGGAGTCGAGGGGGAAGGCCCCGACGAAAGCGCCAGTGGCGTAGCCCTGGGCCTTGAGCCATTCGGCCAGGGTCAGGAAGTCCTTGCGGACGATGAAGTTGGAGTTGTCGTGGACGCCGTGGGCGTTGGGCGTCAGCCCCAGGAGGATGTTGGTGTGCGAAGGAAGCGTCGAGGGCGTGTGGGCGAAGGCCCGCGTGAAGAGGACGCCGCGGGCGGCGAGGGCGTCGATCGCCGGCGTCCGGATGCTCGTGTCTCCGTAGCAGCCGAGATGGTCGGCCCGGAGCGTGTCCACCGTGATGAGCAGGATGTTGGGCTTTCCCGGAACGGCCGCGGTGAGCGGCCGCGATGTGACGGGCAGAAAGAAAGCCAGAATGAAAAGAGCCTGGAATATCTGCGATCGCTGTCGGCTTGTTTGCATTCGACTGCGTCGTCGGCGGACTATTTTTTCTTGAGGAATTCGAGGAACCCCTTGACCTGTTCGGCCCGCGGCGAATCGGATTCGATTTTCAGGTAATCCTCGAAGGGCTGGATCGCCTCCGGGTTGCGGCCGAGGGCGAGGTAGGTCAGGCCGAGCTGGTAGAGCCCGTCGAGGTAGTCCTTCTGGACCTCGACCGACCGCTTGTAGTATTTCAGGGCGTCCTCGAACTTCGACTGCTTGGTAAAGCTCGTCCCGATGTTGTAGAGGACGGTCGGGTCGGTGATCTTCTCGAACTCGATCCTGTTGTACCACTCCATGGCCTTGTCGGCCTCGCCGCGGTTGGCGTAGCAGTTGCCGATGAGAAGGATGATGTCGGAGTTCCCCGGCTCCTTCTCCAGCACTTTCTGGTAGGCCGCCTCGGCCAGGTCATACTGCTGGAGCTCGAAACGGCAGTTGCCGACGTTCTTGTGGAGGATGTAGACGTCCGGGTTCTTGGCGGTGAGATCCTCGTAGACGGTGACCGCTTCGTCGAATTTTTTCTCCTCGAACAGCTTGTTGCCGGCCTCGAGCCCCGACCTGAGCTCGTCGGTGATCATCAGCACGGCCGCCTTCTTCAGCGTGACCTCGACCGGGGGGTTGTTCGTGGCTTCGGGGATCGACGTGCTGATCTGCTTGGGCTCGTAGCCGGCTTTGAGAAAATCGATATTATAGCCGCCGCCCCGGATGTAGTTGGCCGTCCATTCGCCTTCGGCGTTGGTCGTCAGCTCGAAGCCGGACTGGCCCCTGACCGAGAAGAGCTTGACCTTGACGCCTGAGAGGGGATTCCCTTCTTCGTCGGTGACCTTGCCCTTGAGCCGGCCCTGACCCCGGTAGCCTTGGGAGAAGACGAGACCGGCCGAAAGGACCAGAATGATTGTTATGAATGCGATCTTTTTCATCCTCTTTCTCCGTTTCTATTTTATCATCTTCGCCCCGGGAAAGCGAATCTCCGGGCCGGGAATCGCGGACTGTGAGCGGATAAAAAAAGCCCCTTCCGGCCGGGCCGGAAGGGGCTTGAGCATCTGCTTGAGCGGGGTGAGCTTAGAATTCGACGCGGACGCCGACGCGGAAGACCCTCGGGTTCAGGATGCGCATGGTCCCCTCGAAATAGGAGGAGCTCAGGCGTCCCTGCTGTTCCAGGGCCGTGGCGGAGTTGAAGACGTTGAAGCAGTCGCCGGCGATGGTGAAGCGGAGCGTCTCGGTGACGTTGAACGTCCTCTCGACGCGGAGGCTGAGTTCGAAGAAGTTGGGCAGTCGCCGGTCGCCGAACTTGCCGATGTTCCCCGCCTCGTTGGCGCGGAGATTGGTCCAGCCGATGTTGTTGGCGTAGACCTGCATGAAGGGCGGCAAGACGTAGCCTTCGCGAGCCTGGAAGGCGAAGCTGCCGCTGATGCCGAAGGGGAACTGGTAGAGACCGGCCAGCTTGGCCATCCACCTGGCGTTGACCCACACGGCCGAGATGCCGGAGCCGCCGCTCTGCGGGGCGACGACGCCGCCCTCGTAGTAGTCGTAGTTGTTCAGGTTATAGGGCCATTCCGAGGGTGCGTTACCGTTGTAGTACCGCCAGTTGGACAGGGTGAAGGAGCCGTCGAGCATCCAGTTGTGGGACAGCCGTTTCTTCAGGACGATCTCGCCCGCGATATAGCGTTCGTATGATTTCCGCGTGGTCGTCCCGTCGACATAGTTCGTCCTGTAGGAGCCGATGGGCCATTCATAGCGGCCGTAGTAGTTCGCGCCCGTCGTCGGCTCGGTGCCCTGCAGGTAGTAGTTGGCGCGCGTTTCGAGCGTGCCGTCGGCCATAATGCCTCTGTCCCAGGAGAAGCGGTGCCGTTTCTTGTAGAAACCCTCGAGCCGCACGGAGAAGTCCGAAATGATCTCGCGTTCGTAGGCGACCGAGATCTCGTCGAGGAGCGGGGTCTTGTACTTGGGGTCGTACTTGTTCGTCGATTGGGCCAGCGTCGGATTTTCCGGGTCGAAGCCTCCGAACCAGCTCCAGCCGGCGGGATCGCTTGCGGGTTGTCCGCCCGACCCTATGAGCTCATTCTCCGTCACGCGGCCGTCACCGTTGGCGTCGATCCAGCGGATGTCGATCTCGGCCCAGGGCACCGGGTTGAGGAAGCCGGCGAACTCGTAGCCGGTCTGTGAGCCGTAGCGGGCCAGGTTGATTTTGATGACGTTCTTGCCGTCACCCGTGATGTCATAGACGAGGGAGAGCCGCGGCGAGAAGATCTTGGAGCTCATGCCCGGGTCGAACTTGTCGATGCTCAGGTTGACGAGATATTGCGAGAGGAAGGGGGCCGCGGGCTGGTTGACTTTGGCCACGATGGACTTCTCGATGTCGTAGCGGAGGCCGAGCGTCACGGCCAGCCGGCCGAAGGACAGCGTGTCCTGGGCGAAGGCCGAATAGCGGTCGAAGGAGTAGTTGTTGTAGTAGTCGCGGATGATCCAGGCTTCGGTCCAGTCGTCGTCGGGCCAGCGGGCGATGATGACGTTCCCTTCATAGAGCGAGTAGCTGGACACGCCGGAATGGATGTAGTCGACGCCGAACTTGAACTCGTGGTCGGCGCCGAGGACGTTCTCGGCGAAGTAGTTGCCGTTAAGACTGGCGTTTGTCTGTGGCCGGACGGTGTTGTAGTCCGCGATGTTCCCCGTGGCATAGAACTCGGGCTGGTAGGTCTGGGTCGCGTACGGGCCGCTGCCGTCCGCTGTCCGGGGCCCGAGCTTGGGGACGAGATGGAATGTGTTGTGGGTGTAGGCGACCTTGGCGTTGAAGAAGAGGTTGCCGAACATCTGTTCGACCTCGGCCTTGTAGATGGGTGTCGGGCCTACTTGGTTCCAGACGGTCTCCGGGGCCTGCAGGGCCGCGCCCCAGTTCGTCCGTCCCCACTTCTGCTTGTTGTCGTACTCGTAGAAGAAGTTGGCCCGCGTGTTCTTGGTCAGCTGGGCGTCGAGCCGGAAGTAGCCCGATTCGAGCCAGGTGTTGTCCGCGACGCCGGTGATGCCGACCGTGCCCAGGTCCTGGATGCCGTAGGAACCGTAGAACCAGACCTTGTCTTTGAGGACGGGGCCGCCGAAGTTGGCGCCGTAGAGGTAGATCTTGTTGATGCCGGCGCCCGTGTAGGTCGGCCGGGCTGCCTGCAGGTCGGCTGGAAGGTTCTTGGACTGCCAGTCCGCTTTCGAGGCGTCCATGTAGAACACGCCGGAGAAGGCGTTGCCGCCGCGCTTGGTGATGAAGTTGAGCTGGACGCCGCCGGTCTGGGACCTGACGTCGTTGTTGCCGTAGTTGATCATGATCTCTTCGAAGCCGGCCATGTTCAGGTAGCCCGGGGCCGCCCCGAGGGCGGAGTTGTCGGTGATGTTGGCCCCGTCGATGTTCCAGGTGGCGTCGCCGGCCGCGGAGCCGTGGCCGAAGTAGCTGGACTGCTGGCCGCTGTCGCTGCCGCCGACGTTCTCGCGGTCGATCATCATGCCCGGGGAGAGCTGCATAATGACCCAGGGGTCGCGCGCGGTCGGCAGGCGCATGATCATCTCACTGGTGATGTTGACGCCGACCTGCGTCCTCTTGGTGTCGATGATGGGCGACTGGCCGACGACGGTGACCTGCTCCTCGAGGGTGGCCTGCTCCAGGGTGAGTTCCAGGTTCGCGTCCCGGCCGAACGAGACGTTCAGCTTCTCGCGGACGTAAGTTTTGAACCCTTGGAGCTCCAACTTGAGGTTGTAATCTCCAACGGGCAGGTTCAGGAACCTGAAATTGCCCTCTTCCGAGGTGACCGCGGACCTGGGGGCGGTTTTCTGGCCCGTCAAGGTTACGGTGACGCCGGGAAGGGCATTGCCATCCTTATCGATCGCCTTGCCCCGGATACCGCCGAAATCCTGGGCGAAAGAGAAGGCGCCGACAAGGAAAAGAAGACAAAGAATAAATGTAAGTTTCTTCAAAAAACCCTCCACTTTCTTTTCCGTTTTCAATTCTCTTGGCTTGTCAATCCATTCCCTGAGTGATAAGCCTCACTCAACCCATTCCCCTCAAGAGGCTGATGCTTTTTCCCTTCCCACCTCCTTTCTCCTTTGAGCGCATGGATCGCACTATATAATCCTATCTATGCCCTTATACATAGCAATTAACATGCCATTTAGGTGATAAACCCGAGAACTTGTTAATTCACTATATATCAATGGGTTACCTGCATGTCTGACAAGAGCCCATCCTCATGAAAATCCAAATAATTGAATAAAATACAAAAAAATGAATATCATGCTTCCAAGGGAGGCTCAGGGGCCTATTCGAAATGAAGGGAGCCCTTATCCGCCTTGGACGGGTCATGCAGGAAGGCGCCAGTGCCTTTTTCGATGACCTCGGAGTAGCGCGGGACGCCGGTGAGAACGATGCCTCTCTCGGGCTTCTCTCCTGACCACACCTCCAGGATCTGGAGGATGGCCGACGTGTGGCGCCCGACCCGAACGTCGATGGGCCAACCTTTCTCGTCGATCTTTTCGAAGAGAAGACCGTGCTTTCCCGCCCGGACGACAAACGGGTCTCTCCCCGTGAGGAGGAGCTCCCGGTCCGTCCGGCCGCGCGTCGCGTCAAGAAAGGGTTCGGGCGCCTCGAGGAGGAGGGAGATGGCCCCCGTGTGGTCGCCGATCTCCCGGTGGGAGAGGCCGCGCAGGGCTTCCGGCGAGTATTCGACGCCGATCTCGAACCC
>CAZSMW010000369.1:0-4044 GCA_964607985.1 uncultured Eubacteriales bacterium | reverse complement strand
CCCCTTGAGGCCGTCCGCATCGAAGTCCAGGGGATCGTCCTTCCCCAACCGGGTTTCGAAGGCTGTGATCACGGCCTCTTCGACCCTCGGCCGGATCTTCAGGAACTCGGCGGTCGCCGACCGCTGGAATTCACCAAGAGGGGTTTTCCCGCCTAAACTCACCAGGTGGATGCTCTCGCGTGTGTCCTGCACCCAAGCCAAATGGTCCGACCAAGCGTCGTCGATTTGAACCAAGGTCAGGCGCCTTTCCAGTTCCCGGGCCTTTCTCTTCCCGAACCGGGCAGCCGCGGCGGCGAACAAGGCGGGAGCCTTTTCGGCGACCGGGCCGGAACTCGTCTCTAAGTCTGCGCCCTGGGCAAGGACGCCGCGTCTCCAATCCTGTATGATCCGCCTCTGCATCTCGACGAGTTAGGAATACTTCCAGAGAGACCTGCGGATGTCGAAGTTCTGGCCCTCTATGACGCGTTGGGCGTGCCCGATATCTCTGGAGGCGAGCCCGTTCTCGACGGCTTCAGACCGCCGGGAGAGCCGGTGCCGCTTGAACAACCTGTCGGTAAGGCCATAGCGCTCGAAAAGATCGTCTTCCAGGCTGATGAAGAACCGCGTCGATCCGGGATCGCCTTGCCGGCCCGACCTGCCCCGGAGCTGATGATCGATACGGAGGCTTTCGTGACGGTTCGTTCCGATGACGTACAATCCTCCCAGCGCCACGACCTGATCGCGCTCCCGTTCGTCCTCGCCGCCGAGCCTGATATCCGTGCCCCGTCCGGCCATATTGGTCGAGATGGTGACCGCGCCCGGTTTGCCGGCCCCGGCAATGATCCTGGCTTCGAGATCGTCGTTCTTCGCGTTGAGGACCTCGCAAGGGACTCCTGCAGCGCACATGTCCACGGCCAGTTCTTCCGACTCCCGGACATTCGCGGTGCCGACGAGAACGGGCCAGCCCTCGGAATGGACCCGGACGATCTCGTTGGCGATCGCCGTCCGCTTCGCCTCCCTGTGCGCATAGATCCTGTCCGGCTCGTCGACCCGGACGCTCGTCCGGTTCGGAGAGACGATAACCGTGCTCAGCCCATAGAATTCCTTGAGTTCGCCGGCGGCCGGTCGGGCTGTTGCGGTCATTCCGCAGAGACACGGATACAGCCGGAAAAAATGCTGGAGCGTGATCGAGCCCAAGATCCGGCCCTCTGACTTCCGGGCAAGCCCTTCTTTCTCCTCAACCGCGGCCTGGAGGCCGTCCGGCCAGTGCCGGTTATCGACGACACGGCCCGTGAACTCGTCGACGATCTCGATCCGTGAATCGCGAACGATGTAGTCCACATCCCGCCTGAGAAGGGCCTCGGCGTGAAGCGCGCAATGAACGGCCTCCAGAATACGCTGGTTTTTCGCGTCATAGAGGCTGCCGCAGCCGAGGGCGGCTTCGAGGCGGGCCGCCCCCTTATCCGTTAGGAAGACGTTCCTGTGCTCGGCGTCGGTCTCGTAATCATATCCGGGACCGGACATTTTTATGAGCCCCGCCAGCCGGCGGGCGTCCCAGGTCGCCTTCTCTCCCACCCCCGCTATAACCAGGGGCACGCGCGCCTCGTCGATGAGGCTGGAATCGGCCTCGTCCACTATCGCCACGTGAAAAGGACGGTGGACAAGATCTCCGGCCGAGAGCGCAATCCCGTCGCGGAGAAAGTCGAACCCGGCTTCCTTGGCGGTGGCATAGGTCACATCGCAAGCGTACGCGTGACGCTTTTCTCCGGCCTGAGCGCCCTCCCGGGCGCAACCGATAGAAAGGCTCAGAAATTCATAAATGGGGCCCATCCAGGCCGCGTCGCGCCGGGCCAGGTAGTCGTTGAACGTCAGGACGTGAACTCCCTTTCCGGACAGGGCGTAAAAATAGGCGGGAAAGACGGCTGCCAGCGTCTTCCCCTCCCCTGTCGGAAGCTCAGCGATCTTTCCGCCGGCCATGGCAAATCCGGCGATGAGCTGGGCGTCGAACGGGTCGAGGTGTAGAACGCGGCGGGACGCCTCCCGGACGAGGGCGAAAGCCTCGATGAGCCGGTCGTGCGGAGGGAAGGGTGCGTTCCTGGCCCCGTGTTCGCTGAAGTCGGGAACGGACCTCGCCTCCGCGATGAGGGCCTCGGACCGGGCTTTGAGTTCTCCATCCGGAAGCCTTCTATATTCTCGAGACTTAACCGCCGAAACAACCCCCCTGTAAATGTCGAGATTCGTTTCGACCGGGTTTCCGGTCGCTTTATCGAACAAGGCCCGTGTTTTCGTGAAGGGCCGGATGACTTTCTTGAGCGCAAGTGTCTTGACTTTCTCTTGATGTTGCATAGGAATCTCCTCTGTCGCCGGAATCGTTTTCCGAAAAGCTCGGGGTAGATCAGGCGGACAGAGGCGGGCTCCTGGACGGGAGAAGCTCATGACAAAACGAGAGGACCGCGGCGCGTCCCAGAGGCGCCGCCCTGGACATCAGGGCGACCTCGAAGATCAGGGCGACCGAAAGCAGGAAAAGAAAAAGTAAGGGCAGGGATAGGGCAATAATCAGAATGATCGGAGATAGAATCGCGAAGCTTCCTGGCAGGCGCCTATCTTTCATGATCCCTATTTTACCCGAGACCCACGGGTTGGTCAACAAACATCATCCTCAAATTGAGGTTGTATTTTTTCTTCGTCTGGCGTAAATAGTTCTTTCGGGCGTCCGTAAACGCCGATCGAAGGAGGAAGGCATGAAAAAGACCGTAATCCTGGTTCTTCTCGCAATCTTCATCGTTTCCTTGGCAGCTTGGACCGAAGATGTCAAACCCGGCTCCAAATCCGCCAAAACCAGCCTGATCACACCCGATGTTCTTTCCGGACTGGAATTCCGGAACATCGGGCCGGCCCTGATGTCCGGACGGATCAGCGACATCGTCATCCACCCCAAGGACAAGGCGACCTGGTACGTCGCCGCCGGTTCGGGCGGCGTTTGGAAGACGGAGAATGCGGGCATGAACTGGACGCCGGTCTTCGATTCCCAAGCTTCTTATTCTATCGGCTGTATCACCCTCGATCCCTCGAACCCGGAGGTCGTCTGGGTCGGGACGGGAGAGAACGTCAGCGGGCGCCACGTCGGGTACGGCGACGGCATCTACAAGAGCCTGAACGGCGGGAAAACCTGGACGAACATGGGCCTCAAGAATTCGGAGCACATCGGCCGGGTCCTCGTCGATCCCCGGAACCCAAACGTCATCTATGTCGCGGCCGAAGGGCCGCTCTGGTCGCCGGGAGGAGAACGCGGCCTCTTCAAGAGCGTCGACGCGGGTAAGACCTGGATCCTGTCCCTCGAGATCAGCAAGGACACGGGAGTCACGAGCGTGGAACTTGACCCATCGAATCCCGATATCATATACGCGGCCGCCTACCAGCGCCGGCGTTCCGTGGCAGCGTTCATGGGCGGGGGGCCCGAATCCGGGATCCACAAGACCGAGGACGCCGGGAAGACCTGGCGGAAGCTCACGGTCGGCCTTCCGTCCGGAGACATGGGCAAGATCGGCCTGGCCGTCTCTCCCTTCGACCCGCGGGTCGTATACGCCACGATCGAGGCCGGCCCCGATGAGAAAGGGTTCTATCGCTCCGCGAACAAGGGCGAGAGCTTCGAAAAACGCAATTCCTACACGAGCAGCGGCACGGGACCTCATTATTATCAGGAGATCTTCGCCGACCCCAACGCGATCGACCGCGTCTACCAGATGGACCCCTCGATGATGGTGACAGATGATGGCGGAAAGGCCTTCCGGCCGGTCGGGGAGAAAAACAAGCACGGCGATAATCACGCCCTGGCTTTCTTCCCCGGCGACCCTGACCATCTGCTTAACGGAAGCGACGGCGGCGTGTATGAGAGCCGCGACCGGGGAAAGACGTGGCGGTTCTTTGAAAACCTGCCGGTCACCCAATTTTACAAGCTCGCCCTCGACAACGCCCTCCCCTTCTACAACGTCCACGGCGGCACCCAGGACTACGGCAGCCAGCACGGACCCTCCAGGACGCTTAACGCCAATGGGATCAGCAACT
>CAZSMW010000368.1:0-4653 GCA_964607985.1 uncultured Eubacteriales bacterium | reverse complement strand
CCGCGGGCCTTCAGGATCTCGGCCAACTTGTCGGCAATGGCCGACTTGCCCGAGCAGGGCAGTCCCGTGAACCACAGCGTGAATCCAACCTGATCTTCCGTGCACATGTCTCTTTCTCCTCGTAAAATCTCTATAGGATCTTGCCCTTCATGTCTGCGGGCACCGGGATCCCAAGCCTGTTGAGCACCGTCGGGGCGATGTCAAGGATGTTTGCGTCCCTCCACTCCGTCTTCGCGTTCTTCGGGTCGCGGAGGATGTAGATCCCCTCCTGGGCGTGGACGGCGTCGTCCGGGCCCGTGTCGTTCTCGGGCAGGAACATCGTTCCATGGCCCAAGGTCCCGGCCGAGCGCCAGTAGAGGTCGTCGAAGTAGACCATGAGGTCCGGGTACTCGCCGTTGACCTCGTCAAAGTAAGCCTGGGGCCAGATGACCTTGGTCTGCCACTCCTCGCCTTTCGGCCCGCGCAAGGCGCGGAGCCTTCGGGTCAGGTCCTCCCGCTCCTTTTCGTAGTCCTCCGGCTTGATGATCCCGCGGGGCTCGCGGCCCTCCACGTTGAGAAAGACCCGGGCATAGTAGCCGCCCCAGGCCCAGGCCTTGGTCTTCGACCAGTCGATGGCCAGGTCGTCGACGCTGACGACCTTCTGCGGCCTCTCCTTGATCACCAGGTCACCCTGCTCAATGAGCCACTCGTTGACACAGAAGGCGCCCTTCATCCTCTTGGCACCGTGGTCGGAGACGACGAGAACGACGGTATCCTCGTCCACCCGCCGCAGCAGCTCGCCGACCTTCCCGTCGAGGTGCCTGTAATAGTCGAGGATGACGTTCTCATATTTGTTCCCTGGCTCATAGAGGTGGTGCTCATGGTCCATGTACTTCCAGAAGGCGTGGTGGACGCGGTCGACCCCGATCTCAACGAACATGAACAGGTCCCAAGGCTTGTCCTGGATGAGCCAGTCCATGATCTCGAACCGCTTATCGGTCATCCTGTAGATCTCGGCCAGGATCTGGTCGCGGTCCTCGGTCCGGAAGACGACGTCGAAGATATAGGGGCCGAAGCGCTCCTCGATCTCCTGCCGAAGCGTTTGCGGAAAGGTGTATTCTTTGTCCTTCCCCGGGGGGGTGATGAAGCAGCCGATGAGGTTTCCGGCCACAGGATAGGGCGGATAGCTCGGCGGGACGCTGACCAGCGAGCTTTGTCCGCCCCGCTCCCCGATGATGTCCCAAAGCCTCTTCTCATGGACGGCCTTGGAGTTGGCGATCCACATCTGGTCGTAGGAATCCCCCTTCCGATGCCGGAAGCCGTAGAGCCCGAGCTTCCCGGGGTCCTTGCCGGTGGTCATTACCATCCAGGCCGGAATGGTGATCGGCGGGTCGGAACTTCTCAAACGGCCGTGAAGGCCCTTCTCCATAAGTCCCTTCAGGACGGGCAATTCGTCTCTGTGGTCGAAAACGATCTGGGGTGTGGCGCAATCCAGACCGACGATCAGGACTTTGGTCTTGCTCATGTCAACCTCTCACTCGTTGAACGGTTCCTTGAACTGCATGATGATCTTGGCCACCTCGGGCCTGATCAGTTCGGCCGGCGGGATGACGCCCTGGACCAGGAGGTCGCGGATCTTGGTCCCGCTGAACTGGATATGTTCGGAGGACGGGTGGGGACAGGTCTTCTCGTTGACGACCGAGCTGCATTTCTTGCAGAAAGAGAAGGCCCGGAAGAAGAGGGGGATAATCCCCAGGTCGGGGAACTCGTCGAAGATCTCCTGTGCGGCATAAGGATGATAGTACGTGCCAACGCCCGCGTGGTCGCGGCCGATGATGATGTGGGTGCAGCCGAAGTTCTTGCGGAGGATGGCGTGATGGATGGCCTCGCGTGGGCCGGCGTAGCGCATCTCCATCTGGAGAATGGCCATGACCGCCCGCTCCTTGAGGTAGTAGTTGCGGATGAGTTCCTCGTAAGAGGCCAGGATGACCTCGTCCTTGAAGTCGCCCTTCTTTTTCTTACCGATGACCGGGTTGACAAAGATGCCGTCCGTGAAGGTCAGGGCCGTCTTCTGGACGTATTCGTGGCCGATATGGGGCGTGTTCCTGGTCTGGAACGCGACTACGGTCTTCCAGCCCTTTTCCTTGAAGAGGACCCGCGTCTCCCGGGGGGAGAGTTTCCAACGGTCGAACGGCGTCGGGACCAGTTCGATGAGGTCGATCTTTCCGGCCAGGAGCACGTCCTTCATGTCCATGACTTTGGCGACGCCCGGATGGGCCCGGTCGATGGTCCCGAAGACCTTTTGGGCGAACTCCGCCTTGTCGTAAGTGTACTTTTCCTCAAGGTTGAGGATGGCGACCGGTCGGTCCTCTTCGTTGACCAGGAGGATCTCGCCGCCCGGTTTGAAGCCGTCGGCCGTGGCCTTGTCGACGTCCAGGACGATGGGGACCGTCCAGGGCAGGTCGTCGGCCATACGCATCTGGTTGAGGACGTTCCGGAAGTCCTTCTCGCCCAAGAAACCTTCTAGAGGTGAATAGACGCCGGTGGCCATGTTCTCGACGTCCGAAACGGACTCCGGATCGAGCTTCAGCCGGGGGAGCCTCTTGGCCTTATCCAAAGCCTCGTCCTTCTTCGCTCCCGTGAGCACCCGCTCTATGAGCTTGCCGCCGTGGGGCTGGATCATATGATTCCTCCTGTGGGATCCTGAAAGATGCGAATCGAAACGCCGGAAGGGAACGGTCAGTCGATATAGCCCAGGGCTTTCAGCCGTTCCTTGACCTTTTCCTCGTCTTCCCGGCTGAAGACCTCTTTGGCCTCCTGTTCTTTGGAGAGGCTTTCCCTGACGACCTTGACGATGTAGGCCGAAACAGAGCCGATCTCCGTCCCATGAATCGCTTCCTCGACCTTCTTGTGGAGGGACGTGGGGATAGAGACGGTTGTGAATTCCTTGTCCATCGTTTTCTCCTTGACCCGTTCGTTTTCTCAGTTCTTAAAGTCGCCCCCTCCGGGAGGCAGGACGCGCAAACCGGCGCAAAATGAAAGCCATTTATACACCAGAAAGCGTATTTTTTCAAGTGACTTGTCCAGCCTGTCCAGCGTGTCACTCATGAAGTGGACGAGTTCATCACCTTGACAAGCAAGGCGGATTAATGTTTATAATTCTGTGGTTATGTCTGAAAACTCCCACCGAAGCATGCCCGCCTGACATGGAAAAGATCGCTCCCTCCTGTATTCGAAAGACCGCTTTTTTCGGCGTCCTGGACAAGAACCTGAGGAGGCTCGAAGGACGGTTGGGAATCAGCTTGGCCATCCGCGGCGACCAACTCCTCATGGACGGGGACCCCAAGAAAGTCGAGTTCGCCCGCTATTACTTCGATAAGATCCAGGAGTTGGACGATCGGGGCTATGATCTCAAGGAGGAAGACTTCCTTATCACCCTGGACCTCCTCGAAGAAGGCTCGACACGTTCCAAACAGGCCCTCAAAGAATACGCCCCTTCTGAGCCCCTCAATCTCTCGCGGAAGTCCGTCCACCCCAAGAGCCTCAACCAGCAGGAATACATCCAGGCCATCAGGACCCATGATCTAGTCTTCGGCATCGGCCCGGCCGGGACCGGGAAGACCTACCTGGCCATGGCGATGGCTCTCTCCTTCCTCCAGAACAAGCTGGTCGAACGCATCATCCTGACCCGCCCCGCCGTCGAGGCCGGAGAGAAGCTCGGCTTTCTCCCGGGCGACATCGCCCAGAAAGTCAACCCTTACCTCCGTCCCCTCTACGACGCCCTCTTCGACCTTTCTCAGTTCGATCAGGCTAACCGCCTGATAGAAAAGGGCATCATCGAGATCGCCCCTCTCGCCTTCATGCGGGGCCGGACGCTCAACAGCGCCTTCATCATCCTGGACGAAGCCCAGAACACGACCCGGGAACAGATGAAAATGATCCTCACCCGGCAGGGATTCGATTCCCGGCTGGTCGTGACCGCCGACATCACCCAGATCGACCTTCCGGACCCGAAGCGGTCCGGGGTTATCCACGCCATCAAGATCCTGTCTTCCCTGAAGGAGATCGCCTTCATCCATTTCAGCGAAAGGGACGTCGTCCGCCACCCCCTCGTCCAAAAGATCATCAAGGCCTACCAAAAAGCCGAGGCCCAACCCTAAATGGCAGACACGGACTTCATTTCGTTCAGGAAGCTCAAGCTCTTCAAGGGCTCTGAGATCCTTCCCCGGAAACCGCAAGCCCCTCCCCCGCCGAAGGAGGAGGGCCAATCGGTCCGGAAGGGCTTGTTCCGGAACCCGTTCGTCATCCTTGCCCTCTTCGTCACCGTTCTATCCCTGATCATCGCCTACCTGCCTTCCAGGATCCTGTCGACGCCAGGGATCGGAGAGATCGCCGGAGCCGACATCATCGCGCCGACCGACCTGACCATCGAGGACCTAGAGACGACAGCCAAGAGGCGGATCGCGATCGAAGGGACCATCATCCCCGCCTACAGTTTCGACGCCGGCTCTTTCACGGAAACAGAAGGCCGGATCCATGAGTTCTTCAACCTCGGGCGTGATTGGCTGAGGACGCCTTCCGGCGCTCAAAAGCCCGAGGACCTGCAGAAAGCAATCCTGGAAAAAACGGGGATCGAGATTGACCTCCAACACCTCGCGGCTCTCAATAAGGCGC
>CAZSMW010000367.1:0-2188 GCA_964607985.1 uncultured Eubacteriales bacterium | reverse complement strand
CCACGAAAGCAAAACCTCCGTCCACCGCGACATCCCGGGCGTCGCCCTCTGTATCTAATTTTCCCCTGAGCACGGGATTCTTCGGGTCGGAGACGTCGATGATGTTCAGCCCTTTGTCGCCGGAGGCCACAAACGCCAGCGTCTCCTTGACTTCGATCGCCAACCCCCCGCCGAGATAAAGCTGGGAAATCCGGACCGGGTTTTTCAAATCGGAGATATCCAGGATGACGAGACCGTTCATAAAGGCACAGTAGGCACGTTTTCCTTGAATATCGACATCGTGGGCTTTTGTCCACAAGGCGGATCCCACGAAGGAGAGCATATTACTGTCCTGGCTGGGGCCGGAAATTCCCGGGAGAGCGTTAAGTAACAAGAGCAAAAAAAGAATCCCGATGACCAATCTGGGTTTGAACATTTTCCCTCCCCCCGTCGCGGTCAGATCATGACGTCTTCGGACCAGCCTAGCTTGATCAGCTCGATCTTGTCAAGGTCGCTCGTGCCGATACCGTATTTCGTATCGGCGAGCTGGATGTGCTTGGGCACGGGCGGCAGCTCCTGGCCGGGACCAAGCTCCTGGCGTCTCTTGGCCATGATCAGCCGCAGGACGATGGTGTCCACGGCCACCGGGTCCTGCCCCACGATCAGGCCCTTGTAGTTCCAGACATAACGGCGGCTGAAGTGGTGGGGGCCGCGGCCGTGGAACTGAGGCGTCAGAGCGCAGAGAACGTTCAGCCGGGTTTTCCCTTTGACCTGGGACAGATTGAAGAGAGAGCCAAGGGCCGCGCAACTATCGGGGTGATATTCGTCCTGGGACTCCCCGAACATGATGTAGTTCTTAATGCAGCCTGACATCCCGGCTAGGTAATGGGTCCGGAGGGGCCGGGTATTGATCAAGGACGTTGATTTCACAAAGATCGGGTTCTCTCTCACGTTGTGATCGTCGATACCGATATTCTCCTCCTTGACCCCCGCGTCCAAGAGGCGGCGCTTGATCGCCTTTTCGACTTCCGAGGGGGTCGGCAAATAGGACCAGACGTTGCTTTTGATGCCGACGATGTCTTCGGGCTTGACCAGCAAGCGGAAAGCCGCTGTCGGGTCGCTCTGGTCCAGGAGCTTCATGACGGCCTCGTCCAGCATCTGCTGGATGACCGGTCCGTTGAACTCGGAGTTTTCATCCAGGGCCTGGGCATGGCGGATGAGGATCACCCTGGACTTGGCCGCCTGTGGCTGCGGGTTCTGAGGATTCCGGGGAAAGACGACGGCCGTTCCCAGGACGGCGAAAGAGGTGCCGCGGATGAAGTCGCGGCGCGTCATCGGAGATTTCATATCGACCTCATTCTTGGGGAAATCGGATGGCGGAGTACAGAGTCTCCGCGTATTCTTTCGACGGTGCTTCGAAAACGACCGTCAGGTAATTCCTGTGGGCGCGGGCCATGGTCCACTTCCTGTTTTCGGTCAGGGCCGCGGCAGCGGGACCGGCCTCCGGAAGATAGGCCTTGAGGAAGGACTCGCATGCCGCCCTCGCCCGGTCTTCGCCCTGGTAGCGGACGATAAGAAGATCGCTTGTTTCCTCCGGGCTCGCGGCATATTCGGCAAAGACGCAGTCCGTGTCTTTTCCCAGGGCCAAGATGTTCTCGCTGGCGACGAAAAACCGGTTGTTCAGGTTCACTGCGGCGTGAAAGTAGCTCGTCCGGTTTTCCTTGAGGCCGGATTCCGGAAGGCATTTGAGGAGGTCCGGAACCGGGCCCGCCGGGCCGAGCAGGGGAGCGACGGCCTTCCCCAGCTCGAGAATCGCCTTTTCCGCCCTCTCCTCGTCGCCCGCGGCCGTGATCGACACGAAGAAGCGACCCTGTCGGAACCTCAGCAGGCCGTACCCGTATTCGGATTCCTGGCCGATTCCGGCCTCGGGGTCTTCCCGGTCACAGGAAAAGATGCCGAAAGCTTCCTCGGGAGAGCCCATGTCATAGATGTCGAGGGCGATTTCCTCCCCGGATGAGTTCTTGTACTTGCGGACGAAAGCGTTCCTGAAATCGAAAGCCAGGTATACTTCGGCGCCCCCGTCCATGTAGACGTAGATCGTTTTCCGGTCGTAGACCGCGTCCTGACCGACGGGCTCCCAATCAAGGATTTTCTTGGGAATCGACTGCGCCAGGTCTTTCATTTCCCCTCCGGCGGCCAAGATCGAGGT
>CAZSMW010000366.1:0-2594 GCA_964607985.1 uncultured Eubacteriales bacterium | reverse complement strand
GCCGAGATGCGCCGGCGGGTCGAACAACTAGAGAAGGACAACTCGAAATAGCTCGGATAGCCGCTTAAGCCATCAGCTCAATAATTGCGGTGGAGATGAACAGGGAGACGCGGCCCGATCTGTGATGTTGGCCCGTTTCTTGAGGCTTTTCTCCTGCTATGGTGGGAGTCTATCATCCTCGACATCCGGAGCGGACGGTCCTTTACCGGGTGCTCTTCCATCATTTCGACAGGTTCCTGACGGAGTATAAGAGTCGTTTCGAGCGGGAGTACGGGCTTTGCAGTCCTCAGGCGCGAAGCGAATGAGGGCGGGTTTTTCCGGCCGATCGTGATGAACGTCAACTATTATTTCCGGATATACTTGTCGTCGATCAATCCTTCGCCTCGCTCAGGACGACCCTAAGGGTCGGATTGCCACGCCCCAAGAGTGGCTCGCAATGACAAGAAAATCAGCGACCAGCTAAGCGATTTGGCGATATTTTTTAAGGAATTTTTCGATCTCTTTTAAAAATTTCTCAAGATCCCCCAGGTCGTTCTGAAGAATCTCGTAGATCTCCTCGTTGGAAATCTCTTTGTAGTAATGGACGAGGCGGTTGCGATAGCCGGCCATTTTCACAAGAGTCCTGGCATAATTCTTGGAGATGACGCCCTTGTCTCCCAATTCAAGAGCAACCTCTTTATATTCGAGGCTCTTTGAGCTGAAGCTCTTCGATAAAATGTGCCTTCCGATGTCAAAAATGGCCTCGATACATCGCCTCAAAAAGCTCTCGGAAGCGGCCGGATTCCGTTCATCGGCTAAGAACGCTTTCTTCGGAATGCGGGCCATTTTCTCAAGTTTCTCGAGAAAAACACCGATCAGGTTGAGATTTTCCTGGACCTTAGCTAAGTTCAAGCTCGAAATAACCATTGTGGATGGCCTCATAGAAATCTTTCTCGAACATCCTTCGCTTGAAGGCAAGGTCGGCCGCGATGGCTATCGTTTTCTCTTCGTAGTCGTCCGCAAATACCTCATCTCGGGCATAAATCCGTTTTCCCTTGATGATCTCGTATCGGAGGAGCGAATGGACCTCGTTGAGAAAGACGATATCGATGTTGAAGGGGACAAAGACTTCGGTTAGCGCGCCGAATAAATTTCCATACAAAAGGTAAGTGTCCTTCGGCATCTTTTCCAGGAGAAGTCCGATATCTAGATCGGACCGGCAGCCGGATCGATATTTTTTACCGGCCGTAAAACGCCTTCCCTCATCCTGCTGAGAGCCGAAGAAGTAGGCCAAAACGACATGATTTTTCCGAAAAATAGCCTTCAGCCGCGCGTTCAGACTCTTGTCCTTTAAATTGTGTTCCATACAAACCTTTAAAGCTCGATATTATATTAGAGCAAAATGAAGGGCTTGGCAATCTCCTTAAATAAAGATAGTCACAGTATTGTGTTCCCCCCTTAGCAAAAAAAAAGGCGGGTCCCGCCGGAATCGATATTCGGTACCGGCCGCAGGACCAGGGTTGATTCTCAGTATTCCTGGTGCTCGGTCCTCTTGATGATCTCTTCCTGCAACTCCTTGCCGCAGTCGACGAAATAGTCGCTGTAGCCGGCGACGCGGACGATGAGGTCACGATACTTCTCCGGATGCTTCTGGGCCTCACGGAGGGCATCGGCCGTGACGACGTTGAACTGGATATGGTGGCCGTCCATCCGGAAGTAGGAGCGGACGAGGTGGCCGAGGTCGGCCAGGCCCTCGTCATCCGCGATGAGTTGCGGCGTAAACTTCTGGTTGAGCAGCGTGCCGCCGGTCCGGATGTGGTCCATTTTGCCGACCGACTTGATGACTGCCGTCGGACCGTGCCTGTCTGCGCCCTGGACGGGAGAAACGCCTTCCGAGACCGGCTCGCCGGCCTTCCGTCCGTCGGCCGTGGCTCCGGTGACCTTGCCGAAGTAGATGTGGCAGGTCGTCGGTAGAAGGTCGATGTGATAGGCGCCTCCGCGCACGGTCGGCCGCCCATCCACCGCTTCGAAATAGGCTTCGAACACCCGTTTCATCAGGCTGTCGGCGTAGTCGTCGTCATTGCCGTACTTGGGCGTCCTGTTGAGGAAGCGCTGGCGCAGGGGCTCCTGCCCCGCGAAGTCGGCGTCCAGGGCCGCGATGAGCTTCTTTAACGTCAGGGTCTTGTTGTCGTAAACGTTGTATTGGAGCGAGGACAGGATATCGGTGATGGTCCCCATGCCGACGCCTTGGATGTAATTCGTGTTGTAGCGGGCGCCGCCGCCGTGGTAGTCCTTGCCCTTCGCGATGCAGTCGCTGACAAGGAGAGACAGGAACGGCGCGGGGAGATATTCCATGAAAAGCTTCTCGATGACGTTGTTACCGCGGATCTTGATATCGACGAAATGGCGAATCTGTTTCCTGTAGGCCTCGAACAGCCCATCGAAGGTTTTGAACTTCGACGGGTCCCCGGTCTGGAGACCGATCGTCTTGCCCGTCCTCGGGTCGAAGCCGTCATGGAGGGTGATCTCGAAGACCTTGGCCAGGTTGAAGTAGCCAGTCAGGAGGTAGGCCTCCTTGCCGAAAGCCCCGGTCTCGACACAGCCGCTCGAGCCGC
>CAZSMW010000365.1:0-9293 GCA_964607985.1 uncultured Eubacteriales bacterium | reverse complement strand
CCGCACTACTACCTGGATGACAACGCCCCGTGCTACTATTTCACCCGGACGGATGAGATTCTTGCCGACGAGTTTCTTCGCTTGCCGGCCAAGGCGAGGAAACGGTTTGCGCCCCTGGTGTGCGGCTTTAATGCGACGGATAAATATGCCGTTCGCGACGTAGAGCGCTTGTTGGATAAGTACCCTTTCTGGCGCGGGGTGGGCGAGGTTCTCTGCCGCCATGACGACCTGACGAACATGACCAATGAAGAGACGGCCCGGATCAATCATCCCGCTTTGTTCGATATCTATGATCTTTGCTCGGCCAGAAATCTCCCCGTGCTCGTTCACCAGAATAGCACCTCGGTCAGCGTTCATGAAGACTATGAACATCTTCATGAGCTTGAGGAGATGCTTCAGCGGTTTCCAAAAACCACTTTTGCCTGGGCTCATTGCGGGATTTCGCGCCGAGTCTTCCACAAAAATTACCACGAGATGATCTCTTCTCTCCTTGATCAATATCCGAATCTGCAGGTGGATATTTCCTGGGTGGTGTACGACGACGTGGTTTGTTCCTCGCTCGAGCCGAAGAAACACTGGCTGGACGTGATCAACCGCCACGCCGACCGTTTTTGCCTGGGCAGCGACCTTTGCGGCCACTTCGATCATTTAGGTCAGACGATGGCCCGCTACAACACCCTGCTGCGCGGCCTCGAGCCCCGAGTCCAAAGACAAGTGGCCTCAGAGAACGCTGAACGGATCTGGTTCGGCGGCGGCGACAAGAAAAGGAAGGCTGGTTCGAAGCCGTGATCTCGCTGGGTTTTTGGGATGGAGCATTGTTGGTCCTGGTCAGCGCCCAGGCCACCCTGCTCGCTTACATGAGTCATCCGAAATGGAAAGCGCTGATCCTGGCGCTTCCGATCCCGTTCAGCCTGGCCACGCTGGCCGTGGGGGCACCGGTAAATACATCCCATGTGGCGGCTCTGAATGTCCTTCTGGCATTTACGCATGGAGTGCGCTGGCTGCATTACCGGGCGGGACTATCCATTATTCCTTCGATATCCATTTCAGCAGTCGGCTATTGTGTCGCAGGCGTCCTCTTGAGGATGGTATTGCCGCAAACGGCCGGGGCTTTCTGGCTGGCCTGTGCCCTGACCATGCTGGTGGCGATTGTCACCCACGCGATATTTCCGCGGCAGGAGGAGCCGAACCACCGCAGTCCCCTGCCTCTCTGGATCAAATTCCCGATTGTCGCCGGGGTGGTTTCGACACTGATCCTGATCAAGAGCATCCTGCAGGGCTTTGCGACGATGTTTCCCATGGTCGGGGTGATCGCCGCTTACGAAGCGCGGAACAGCCTGGGAACGGTGTGCCGAGCGTTGTCGGATTTCATGATAGCCATGGTTCCCATGCTGGCCGTGATACGCCTGGTTCAGCCCCGGTTGGGATTGCTCGCGGCGCTTGGGGTCGGCTGGCTGGTTTTCATTCCGATGCTCGTTCCATTGATACGGGATTTCTGGAGGTCGCCTGCCTCAAGCCCCCAAAAAGCGGATTAAAAGATCAGAGGAGCATGGATGAGGAAAAGAGTTGTTTTCGGGCCGGCAGCCGCAGTATTGGCCGCACTCATGATCGCCGCTCCGGTTGACGCCCAGGCAGTCCGGAAGCCGCCCGTGCCGGCCGTTCCGGCAACCTTCTGGTTCGCGGGTTGGGCCCCTTATGGCCAGGTCCGGAAATACACGAAAAAGAACGTGGCTGACCGGCTCGATGGGAGCGCCGAGCTATTCCTCCAATACGGGTTCACGGACCTCACCGTCCACCTCTACCGGCCCACCGTTCAGGCCAAAAAAACCGCGGGCAAGGAGATCGCGCTCGAGATCTACAGGATGGAAACGCCTGCGGACGCCTTCGGCATCTTTTCGGTCCGGCGGAGCGGGACGGAAAAAGCATCCGAGATCATCAAGGCCTTGAACTGGATAAGCCCGACCCGGGCTTCATTCGTCAAGGGAAACGCCTACATTAATATCCTGGCAACGGCATGCGAGGAGGCGGAGGTAGAGAAGGTGGCGGCCACCGCGGCGGCCAAGATCAACCTGCCGGGTGACCCTGTTCCCGCGGAGGTCGCCCGCCTGCCGAAGGCGAACCTCGTCCCCGGGAGCGAACGCTATATCCGGGGCGGTCTGACGGCCGGGGCGGAAACGCCCTTCCTGGGACGGGATTTCTGGGGTTTCAGGACCGATAAGAGCCGCGCGGTCACAGCCAGGTACGCGCCCAAGGACTCCAAGCTCATCGTCTTGGACCTGGGGCCTGAGGCCTCGGACGTCACCGGCCTGGTGGATAGCCTCTTTAAAGAATACCTTGAGGACGTCACCATGGCGGACGGCCTCGTCCGTGGCGAGGATGCCGGCGGGTCGAGCTTTCTATTCGAACAAAAGGGCCGGACGGCCGCCCTCGTGCTGGGCGAACCGGACGTGGAGGCCGCCGAAGCAAGGCTGGCCGAGGCGCTGGCCGGCCCGGGGAAATAGTCATCGTCCTGACCTTTGCCTGCGGGTTCATCGCCGCGCAGGAAGTTGAGACGAAACCCGTAACCGTCGGACAGCCCATGCCCGACTTCACCCTGCCCGCCTACCAGGGCGGGACCGTCACCCTTTCGGCCCTCAAGGGGAAGAACGTCATGATCATATTCCCCAGGGGCTACGCGGCCGAGAACCATTGGTGCACGATCCGCAACGATGTCGTGAACGGGACGAGGTGAGCCTCCGCGCCTTCAATCCTTCTTCTTTGAGCTATTCTATCGCGATGTAATCGTGGTTTCCCCGGAAAGCGCGAAAGTTCCCCGCCGTTTCAATTCTTCGGACCGAGCGTCAACAAAAAGTCTATGAGGTTGACCCGATGACCTTTGTCGCGGATAAGCCCCCGCCTTCCAAGGCAGCCTTCCAAGAATACTTGGCGGCCGCAGAGACCTTGGTCGAATATTTTTCATGATCCTCTCCAAGAGCAGTGGGGAGGTCCGGGCGATTTACGGCTCTTCGGGCACCGTTGCCGGCTTCCAAGTCGTCTCTCCGCTCTCTCCAGCCGCCTTTGACATGCTCTGAGCTTCGACATAGGCTTCCTGAGAATGGCAAGATGGAATTATCGATGCGAAAGGCGGAGAAACACGGGCATTGACCTGCCCTCCTCAAGTCGGTCCTGGCATCATGTGAAAAAACCGGGCGAGGAGACTCCTCCAAGAGCTGATGCGGGCGAAAGCAGAGCCGGCCGGGCCTAGAGACGGATCGCGCTCGAATAGACGTCCTTGCCGCCCGTCGTCCGGTCGAGCGCGTCGATGATGATGAAGTAGGAGCCGGACGCAAGCTGGGGGAAGCTCAGCGAGATGTTCGTTTCGTCCTTGATGAGCTCCAAGGTCTTGCCGTCGGTGAAGACCTGCTCGGACTTGTCGTTGAATATGATGATCCTGACGGCGGCCGAGCCGACGGACTTACCGCCCGTCTCGACCCGGGCATAGTTCCTGAGACCGAACCTGATGGCCTTCTGGCCGGCCTTGAAGTCCGCGATGCTGATTAGGGGCCATCCCGCGGCCACGTACTGCTTCAGAGAGACGACGTCGACGCCCTGTCTCTTGACCTTGACGTCGATCTTCCTCTCCTTGAGGCCCGACGGGTCTTGTGGGCTGTAGGCCACGAGGTAGCGATAGTCTTCCTTGACCGAAGCCTCTTTGATGGCCTCGGCGACCTTGTTGGAAAATACCGCGGCTCCTCCGGTCGCCACGCTGATCCGGCGAAAGCAGTCCTCGTAATCCTGCCCGACGTCGGTGAGCTCGAAGTCCTGGGAGACCAAAATGCGGGACGATTTCATCATGATGTGATGGAACGTGATCCCGGCCTGCATGAAGAGCTCCCGGAGCCGGTCCCCGGGGAACTGCGTGACGATATCCATGGATCTCTGGAGCGCCAGCTGCACGGTCTGGATCTGTCGGGCAAGCGCCTGCTCCTGGGGCTCGATCTGTTTATCGAGAAGATTGCGGATCTCGATTTCCAGGGGGCCCTGCTTCCTCAGCCTAGGGAACATCTGCCGCTGTTCGAAACAGAGGACCCATTTATCGCCCGGCAGGTTCTTGATCCTCTGGACCAAACTCCGGAAGAGATCGATGTCAAGGGTGAAAAACTGCCGCTTGTAGTCGTTCCAAGTCCTCTGATTGCTCTCATAGAACCGGCTCACGACCGGATACCAGCTGGCCCAGCCTCCGGATTGGAGATACATATAGAGTTTCTCGCCCTCGATGGCGAGGTCCGAGTAGGCCCTGATAATCGAGAAGGTGGAGTAGGATTTATAGGTCTTTAGGGTGTCCTTGAGCCGCTTCGAGATCTTGACGGCATCGTCGTCTTGGGTGATGTTGAGGACCCTGTCCTCGGATAGGATGATCAGTCGGTCGCCGGGACGGAAGAAGTCCTGGAAGAAGTAGTCGATGCCTTCTTCCACGTTTTGGCCGTAGTCGAAGATGTGGAAGAGGAGAACGAAGAGCCGCGGCTTGGCGGGGACGTTGAGCTCTCCCGGGGCGAGGGCTGCCTCGGGTGATATTCTCCTGGAGATAACCTCGAAGCCCGTGATCTCCTGCCGGACGCTGTTTTCGTAGACTTCGAAATCCTCTTTGGTCAGGCCCTTCACCAATTCGCCCTTCTGGAGCACCCGGACCGGGACTTCGACGGACGTGACCGTGACCGCCTGACCCAGTTTGTCTTGGGCCTGGCCCGGGCTAAGCCCCAAGCTCGAGGTCCAGAGAATGAGGACGAATACCAAGACGGATCTTTTCATGGTTAGAGGCCTCCTCTCGCTGAGCCGGTTCAAGCCCTTTCCTTCCGCATTCTATTTCCCGGGGCCGGCTGTTGTCAATGCTGTCCTATAATCGGCCCGGTCCATGCGCAGCGCCCTCCCCGCCCTCGTTTACGTCTTCTTGACCCTTCTCGCCATCCCGGTCCTCCTCGTCTGCGTGCTCTTCGGTCTTCGGGACGTGTTCCTCGCCTACGGGCGGTGGATGATGCGGGTCGGGCGGTGCATCCTCGGCATCGACGTCGAAGCGACGGGGCTCGGCCGGCTCGACGATAAGGGCAAGCAGTCGATGGAGCGCTAACGCGGACCGGCCGGAATACGATTATCTGTTCAAGGTCCTAGAGGTCTTGAACGGGATGAGGTGAACGCCCGCGCCGCAGGAGGCGCGTTTCAGTCGGTGGACGTCAGGGCGGCGAGATTGCACTTGAGTTTTCATAAGCCGTCCTCTATTATTGACACAGCCAGGTTAATCCGACATGAAATGCCCCAGTTGTCATTCTGAAAACCCGGAGACATCGCGGTATTGCGGGAACTGCTCGGTCTCGCTTAGCCCCGAGCCAAAAGATCGCATCTCGGTCATTAAGACCATCGAAGCACCGCTCCATTCTCTGCCGAAGGGCAGCCTGTTCGCAAACAAGTACAGGATCGGCGGTGAGATAGGCCGGGGCGGCATGGGGGTCGTGTTCAAGGCCGAAGACACGAAGCTCAAACGCCCGGTTGCTTTGAAGCTGTTACCTTTCGAACTTTTGTATTCTCCCGAAGCCAAGGAGCGGTTCATCCGGGAGGCCCAGGCCGCCGCCGCCCTGGACCATCCCAACATTTGCACGGTGTATGAGGTTGAGGAGCAGGATGGCCAGGCGTATATCGCGATGGCCTATATCGATGGAAAGAGTCTTAAGGCAAGGATTGCCCAAGGACCGCTCAAGGTCGACGAAGCCCTGGAGATCGCCCTCCAGGTCGCCGATGGGCTGGAGGAAGCGCATCGCAAAGGGATCGTCCATCGCGACATCAAGCCGGCCAACATCATGCTCACCGCTAAAAGCCAGGCCAAGATCTTGGATTTCGGCTTGGCTCGGCTGGAAAGCGCCGGCGACCTCACCCGAACGGCCATGGTGATGGGGACGGTCGCCTACATGTCGCCCGAGCAGGCCCAAGGGCATAAGGTTGACCACCGGACCGACATCTGGTCGTTCGGCTGCACCCTTTATGAGATGCTGGCCGGCCGCAGCCCGTTCCAGGGAGGGCATGAGCAGGCGGTTTTCCAGGCCATTGTCCACGGCGATCCCCGGCCCATCACGGATTTGAGACGCGATATTCCGGCCAAGATCGATAAAATCCTGGCAAGATGCCTCCAGAAGGATCTCCGGAACCGTTTTCCGGATGCCGGAAGCCTGATCGAAGACCTCAAAACCGTGGATCTCCGGGATATCGTCACCTCTCCCTCTTTATCTCCCCGCAAGAACGCCCCGTCGATCGCCGTCCTCCCCTTTACCGATATGAGCCCGAAGAAAGACCAGGATTATTTCGGCGAGGGGATCGCCGAGGAACTGATCAACGCCCTGGCCCATATTCAGGAGCTGCGGGTCGTGGCCCGCACTTCGGCCTTCGCTCTCAAAGGCATGAACCTCGACATTAGGGAGATCGGCCGCATGCTGAACGTGAAGGCCGTGCTCGAAGGGAGCATCCGGAAGGCCGGCAACCGGTTGCGGATCACGGCCCAGTTGATCAACGTCGAGGACGGGTTCCATCTCTGGTCAGAGCGGTTCGACAGGGAGATGGTCGACATCTTCGCCATCCAGGACGAGATCTCCTTGGCCATCGTGGAGCACCTCAAGGTCTCGCTGCGGCTGGGAGAGAAAACCGCCCTCAAAAAGAGGTCCACCGATGATCCTGAGGCGTATAACCTCTACCTGAAGGGGCTTTATTTTTACGCCAGGCCGAGTCCCGATTCCTTAAGTAAGGCCCTGAATTCTTTTCAGGCCGCCATCGACAAGGACCCGAATTTCGCCCTGGCCTACGCGGGCATGGCCGGCGTCTTTGCCGGTCTGGGCAACTTGAATTTAGCCCCGCCCGCCGAGATGTGGCCGAAAGCCAAAGCCGCGCTCCAGAAAGCTCTGTCCTTGGATAATAACCTGGCCGAGGCTCACGCCGGCGCCGCCGCGCTGGAGTTCTTTTACGAGTGGGATTGGGATGCCGCCGGCCGGAGCTTCGATCGAGTCCTCTCTCTCAATCCTGGAGACGCCATGTCCCATGGACAGCGCGGCTGGTTTTGTTTAAACAGAAAGCGGTTTGACGAAGCCATCCGGGAAATCAAGCAGGCTTTGGAGCTGGATCCTCTCATGCCTCTCTACTATGTCTGGTCGGTCGGTCTGCATGTGGCCGTTGGAAGACCTGATGAGGCCCTCCAGGAATTCGCCAAGGCGATGGAGATTGATCCGAACTCCGGCCTGGCCTATTTTCATGCGGGGACGGCCTATGCTCGCAAAGGACTTCTGGACGAAGCCCTGGATACATTTGAGAAAGGGAAAAGACTCGTTGTCTTCCCCGGCTGGGCGGAGGCAAATCTCGGGTTAACATATCTGAAAAAGGGGGATCGGGAAAAAGCGGCGCGGATCCTCGAGGAGATGATCGAAGACAGGAATAAGATCAATGTTTCGGCCACGAATATCGCCTGGCTGGCCGGAGCTCTGGGGAAACTCGATCTGGCTTTCGAATTCCTGGACAAAGCCTACGAAGAGCGCGATACTTTGATGGCTTTCATCCACATCTATACCGAATGGATCTGCCCCGCGATATCAGCCGATCCGAGGTTCAAAGACGTCCTGATAAAGATGAAGCTTGATGTCTGACGCCTGTTGGAACAGATGGAGATGACACGATGGCATTTCATGCACGATTGGTTCCTCGCATTGTTGCCGTAATGCCTGTCGCGGCGGCGGTAGCGGCGTTCGCCTTCGTGGTGCTGTCCGGACAGCAGACACCACCCGTCCGCCCGGGAAACGTGGAACTGACGACGTTTCCGGCTGAGTGGACCTACCGGCCCGGTGCGCAAGCGCCCTTCGCCGGGCACGGCATGGTGGCGTCCAACTGCGTGCCGGCGACGCGGGCGGGCGTCGAGATCCTGAACGCCGGCGGCAATGCCGTGGACGCGGCGGTGGCTGTCGGCTTTGCCCTGGCGGTGGCGTACCCGGAAGCCGGGAATCTCGGAGGCGGCGGGTACGCCGTGCTTCGGATGGCAGACGGACGCACAGCCGCACTTGACTACCGCGAAACCGCTCCCGCCGCTGCGTCGCGCGACATGTTCATCGGGCCGAACGGCAAGCCGACCGAAGCGTCGCTTGTCGGCCACCGTGCGTCGGGTGTGCCCGGCAGTGTCGCGGGCCTGCTGGCGTTGCTCGAGAAGCACGGCACGATGAAGCGGGCTACCGTGATGGCGCCGGCGATTCGCCTGGCCCGGGACGGCTTCGTGGTCGACGAGATTTTCCGGAGGTCGATCGATCAGAACATGGCGCTCATCAAGAAGTTTGCCGGAAGCATCCTGTTCCTCCCCGGCGGGCGTCCGCCAAAGGTTGGCGAGCGCTTCGTGCAGCCCGACCTCGCGCGCACCCTCGATCGCATCGCGGAACTCGGTGCGGAGGGGTTCTACCGGGGGCCTGTGGCCGCGGCGGTGGGGGCCGAGATGACGCGCGGCGGTGGCACGATCACCACCGCCGATCTGGCCGCCTACACGCCCATCTGGCGCACGCCCATCACCTCGTCCTATCGCGGCCATGGACTCGTTGCGATGCCGCCCTCCTCGTCGGGCGGCATCACACTGATCGAGACCCTGAACATCCTCGAGACGTGGACTGCCCCCGCGCCCTGGGGCAGTCCGCAGGCGCTTCACCGCCTGACGAGCGCGTTCCAGCGGGCATTCGTCGATCGCAACGCCACGCTCGGCGATCCCGATTTCGTCACCCTGCCGCTGGCGCGCATGGGAAGCAAGGCGTATGCGCGCACGCTGCGGGCCGGCATCGCGGAGGATCGCACCACGCCGACGGAGACCCTGTCTCCGATCGCGCGCGAGGGCAACGAGACGACGAACTACGTGGTTGTCGATCGCCAGGGCAATGCCGTGGCCACCACCACCACGATCAACAGCCTCTACGGGTCAGGGGTATGGGTGCCGGGTGCCGGCTTCTTCCTGAACAACGAAATGGATGATTTCGCCGTCCAGCCCGGCACAGCGAATCAGTTCGGCCTGGTGCAGAGCGAGGCGAATGCCATCGCGCCCGGCAAGCGCATGCTGTCGGCCATGGCGCCCACCATCGTGCTCGATCCGCAGGGAGGGGTGCTCATGCTGGTGGGTGGCCGCGGCGGGCCCCGAATCATCACGGCCGTCGTCCAGGCCATCGTCAATGTCATCGACTACCGGATGTCGCTCGCCGACGCCGTCGGTGCGCCGCGCATCCATCATCAGGCCCTGCCGGACATGCTGGACTACGAGAAAG
>CAZSMW010000364.1:0-9661 GCA_964607985.1 uncultured Eubacteriales bacterium | reverse complement strand
CTCCAGGCCGGGTCGGCAGGATAGAGCTTGGGCATGTAGGCAGGGACGACGTCCGGCAGGCTGCCGTCTTCTTTCTGGGCGAGCCGGATGTCCTCCAGATATTTTGTGTAGAAGGCCGCCATATCGAAGTTGAGGCTGGCTTCCTCGGCCGAGAGGTGTGCGTCTCCCAGCCAGCCGTGCCGCTCGTCCCTCTGGGGGCAGTCCGTCGGGATGCTCATCAGGTTGGAAAGCTGGCCCCAGAGGATGTTCCGGTGAACCCGATTGACGAGGTCGTTCGAGCACCGGAAGCTCCCGGTCCGGGGAACATCGGAATGGACGAATCGCCCCTGGAGCGCGTCGATGCCCGGTTCGCCCGGAAAGCCGGTCACTTCGACGTATCGAAAGCCATGATATGTGAACCTCGGCTCATAGGTCTCCACGTCCCCGCCCTTGAGGACATAGACGTCTTCGGAGTCGGCGTTCTCGTTCGGCAGGGTGTTCAAGGTCCCGTCTTCGTTTAAAAGCTCGGCATGCCGGAGCCTTACTTCAGTCCCCCGCGGGCCCCGCACGCCAAGCCGGACCCAGCCCGTGAAGTTCTGTCCGAAATCGAAGACATGGACCCCAGGCGTTGGGCTTGTGACCTTGACCGGGTCGACCGTCTCGCAGACCCGGATAGGCGGCATCATCTGGGAGGACAGGGGAGGGCCCTGGAGGAAGGACGCCTTCTCCCAAGAGGCGTCGTTGAACCCCGGTTCGCTCCAGCCGGCGGCCTCAAGCCTGGCATCATAATGTTCCCCGTAGTATATCCCGTTCTCAAGAATTGGCCCGTGGGATGCTTTCCAACTCCCATCGGTCTGGACGATCTCCCGCGCCCCGGATTTATACTCGATCTCTATGCGGCAGGCCGCCTTGGGAACGTCATAACCGTAATTCCTGATGTGACGGCCGTTCCCGAGGATGATCCCGACGGCGGTCCTATCTTTCAAGAGGTCCGTGATGTCGTAGGTGGAGTAAAGCGCGTTCCGGTGATAGTCCGTCCAGGCCGGGTCGAGGACGCTGTCTCCGGCCTTCTTGCCGTTCACGTAGAGCTCGCCGTAACCGAGTCCGCAGACGAAGGCCGTGGCCCGGAGGACGGGTTCCCGGACTTGGAACTCCTTCCGGAGATAGACGGCGTAGGCCTGAACGTGCTCGCCCCCATACTCTCCGAGGAGGACGTTCCCTTTGGAGCGGAACTCACGCGGGGCCCGCATGCCGACCCAGCTAGCCTTCCATTCCGACCTTTCCAGGAAACCGGTTTCGAAAAAAGCCGGCTCGCTCCACGGGCTTTCTTCGCCCTTCGCGTTCCACCACCGGACCTTCCACCAGTGTCGGCGGCAGCTGAGGAGAGGTTCTCCGTCATAGGCGATATGGAAGTTCCTGTCCGTCTCCAGCCGGTCCGAATCCCACTGGTCCCCGATCCCGTTCCGGCAGACGTCCAATTCCGAGGAGACAAGAATTTGGCAGGCGGCCTGAGTTTCGCCCCGTTCCGGACTTTCGAGGAGCCAGGAAAACCGCGGCCGGGGCACGTCGACGCCCAGCGGATTCCTGAGCGACTCGCATTTGAGGTCGGATGGGGCGGATGGGGCCATGACGTTCACCTCATTGGGCTTGGGCGAGGAAGTAATCGGACACGTTGACGCCGTACTTGTCGGGGTCGAGCGTCTTCAGGATGGTCCGCTGGAACTTTTCCGTTTGAGGGTCCTTATCTGTGAGGTCCGCGACCTCGCCGTCGACCTTGTTGCCCTGCGTGTCGGTGATGAGCTTGACCTTCGGCCTGAGGAGATACTGCACGTCGGGGTTGGTATCAAAGACGATCCCGACCTCGCCCGTGTTCATGTGGACGAGTGTGCCGATCGGATAAGCCCCCATCATGTTGACGAACGCCTTCAGGATGATCGGATTGAACTCCGTCCCGGAGTGCTCGAGCATCAGGCTCAGGGCCTCGGCCCGCGTGAAGACCTTCTTCCGGTAGATCCTCTTGGTGGTGATGGCGTCGAAATAGTCGATGACCTTGACGATCTTGCTGAACAGGTTCGTCGTTTCTTTCTTGAAATAGCGGGGGTACCCGGTGTCGTCCTCCTTGAAGTGGTGTTCGAGGGCCACGTGGATGGCCCGGAGGGGGAGGCGTTTGAACTCCTTGAACTGGATGAGCTTTTCGGCGCCCTGGCAGGGGTGCTGTTCCATGATCTCCCGTTCCTCTTCGCTCAGCCGGGCCGGCTTGTTCAGGATCTCGATCGGCGTCTCGAGCTTTCCCAAGTCGTGGAAGAACGCCGCCATTCCCAGGTCGACGAGCTCGCCGCGGGTCAGGCCGAGCCTGCGACCGAGGGCGATGGAGAGCATGCAGACATTGACCGAGTGGTTCAGGGTGTATTCGTCGTGGTTCTTGATGTTGGTCAGGCCGTAGACGAAGGCCTCGTTGTCCGTGATGTGGTTGAAGATGGATTGCATGAGGCGGCGGGTCGTGTTCAACTTCAGCTTTTCGTCGCTCCGATCCTTCTCGAAGACCTCCTTGAGGTGGAAAATGCTCAGAAAGAAAAGCCTGGCGGTGTTCTTTTCGAGGCTCGTGAACGTCTCGTTCGACTGGAACTTCTCCAGAACGACATGGTCGATCCCGGCTTCCCGGACCTCCCCGGCGATCTCCTCGAAGGAGACAGAGGCCTTCTTCTCTTTCTTGGCGAGCACGATCATGAACCGGATGAGCTCGTCTCGGGTCAAGCCGCTGAGGAAGCTCATCGCGCCGATCTCCCTCTTCCTGAACTCCTCCAGGACGAACTTGAAGATGACGTAGTTGGAGAGGACGAACTTGACCCTTAACCCGTTGAAGAAGATGGCGCCCTGTCGGACCTTGAACGCGGCCTCGTCCTCGGCGGCGGTCACGTCCCTGATCCCTTCGAACAGCATCTTGGCCTGCTCCTGAAGCATGTCGTTGTTGGGCTCGTAGAGCTTGGAGATTTTGAGGACGATGTGGAGGCGAATGAGAAGGTCGACGGCGGTCTTCTGCATCGCTTTGACGTCTTTGCGGTCGCGATGGGCGTTCGATCCCTCGGCGTTCCCGGCGTTCTCGTTCACGTCCTCTCCTCATGCCCGGCCGTCGCGGGCGCCGAGGCCATCCGGACAAGGGCCGCGGAACAGGCCTCCCGGATCTTCGTCCGGCGGAAGGCCGTCCCGTGGCGAAGGACTTCCACGGCCGCCGTTGTGGCCATGCTTTCCAGGCCAGAAACAGCGCACAAGCGCATCTCGATCCGGTGGGCCGACGGCAGGAGCCCCGGTCTTTCGAGGAGCGTCTTCAGGAAGCGGAAGCCCTCATCGGTCCGCGACCTTCCCAGAAAGTTGATGATGGCCTGCTTCTCCGTGAGGCTCTTCCTTTGGAAAGACCTTTTCGAAGCGTCTTGGATGATGGCCAGGATACGGGACGGGTCGCCGTGGTATTTCAGTTTCAGGGCGGCCTGGATCCGCAGCTCTTCGTCACGGTCCTTGAGGAAACCGGCCAGGATCTTGTCGGCCATCTCGTCCTCGATGCGCCCGAGGGCGTGGACGGCCTCTAAACGGATGTCTCTGTTCTGGAAGCTCAGGAACACCGCCAAGTGTTGGGCCGCCTTCCGGTCGCGGCCCTCATCCAAGAGCCGGATAATCTCCTTGGATAGGTCGGGTCTGGAATCGTTAGCCAGGCTGACCAGCGGACCGAGGTCCTTAAGCTTGAGGCCCTTGAGAAAGCTGAGGACCTTCACCCGGAACTCCGGCACGGGATGGGACTCGTAGATCTCCGCCGCCAACGGCAACGCCTGGTCCCCCAGGAGCCTGAGGTATTCGAAAAAGGCGGTCACGTCCACGGACGGATTTTTCTTGAACGTTTCTTTTATGGCGGCTGTGGTCTTTTCGCCGGTGACCTTCTTCAAAAAGTCTTCCAGAGGCCCGGCTTTCTCCGGGCTAGGCTCAGAAAGAAATTCCCTGAGCTCCTGGACCTTGTGGATGATCAGGATCGGGACCTGGAAATTTCCGCTCTGGAGCTGGTCGACATGGTAATCCATCATGACGTCCAGGTTCGACTGGAACCGGGACATGTCTTTCTCCAGGTAGACGAGCTCGACCATAAGGTTCAGGAACTCCTCTTCGGGCGAGATTGTCCGGTTGGCGTGGATGAGGGTATTGATCGCCTCGACTTCGCGATCGCTGAGGGTCGCGTCGTGGGCGGCCGCCGCCCGCTTGGGAACGACACCATCGACTCCCAGATCCTCTTGGCCGGCCATTTCGAGCGCCATCTCTTCCTCGTCCTCCCGGTCGTCCCCGGAGATATCGATCCTCCCTATGCTGAACTGGGAGGTGTCCACCTTGATGTCGACGACCTTGGCGGCCAGCTCCGCCGGCAGGGTGGGCGCCCCGGCTTTCGTCTGCTGTCCCGCCCTCTCTTCCAGGATCTTGTTCTCCAGATAATCGTCGGGGGCGTAATACTGGATGTTGGCTAGATCCTTTTCCCACAGGGCGGTGACGATATCCGCCTCTTCCGGCGGTTTGCGCGATTCGCACTTGATAATATCGAGGAAATCGGCGATCTCTTCCTTTTCCAGGCCATCGTAAAAGAAGAGTTTCTGCATTCCGTCCTTGAAGAAAAAGAAGGGGAGGCTCTTGATGGAGAGCTCGTCCTTGTAGACCGGTTTCCCCATGAACGTAAAGACGAACTCCTCGATGTCGATCTCCAGCTTCCCGTTCGTCTCCAGGAACGCTCTCATCTTCTTTGCCAGGTCTTCGACGAAGTTCCGGACCGTGGCGTGGTTTGCGGGGAAGATCTTCATGGCCGAGTTCGTGTTGGCCAGGGCCAGCATGATCTCGCGGACCTTCTCCACCTGCTTCGGATCGGGGGAGATCGTTTCGGGGTCCATGTTCATTACTAAAAATAAAGGATTTTCGGGGTTTCGTCAATCGAAAACGAACCCATGGGAGGTGACGTCCGGCGACGGTGATTATTCTCGGGGGGGGGAAACGAGGCCGCCGGCGATTATCGTTTGTTCAGGACCTTCTTTTCGTAGTCCGCGATCTCCTCGTGCCAGCGGCCTGATGGAGGAACGCCGGACCTGAGGCAGTGCTGGTCCCAGACGGCCCCGAAAGGCAGGGTCTTGAGCCTCTCCAGGAGGGCCAGGCACTTGAAGCTGTCGCCCCCGTCCTCGGTCCGGCGCATCTCGGCGGCCGGCTCGAGGAGGGCGATGAGCAGTCCCTTGAGCAGGGCGCGGGCGCCTATCACCCAGGCCCCGACGCGGTTCATGCTTGCGTCGAAGTAGTCGAGGGCGAAATGGACGCGTTCCAGGCACCCGCCGCGGACGGCTTCCTCGGTCAAGGCTCGGACCTCGTCGTTGAGGATGACGACGTGATCGCTGTCCCAACGGACCCCCCGGGATACGTGCAGGAGGAGCTCGTCGGAGAACTGGAGGACGGCCGAGATCTTGTCGGCGACGGACTCCGTGGGGTGAAAATGCCCCAAGTCCAGGCAGATCATTTTGCCATGGCTCATCGCGTAGCCCAAGTAGAACTCGTAGGAACCGACGATGTAAGACTCGCTGCCGATTCCGAAGAGCTTGCTTTCGAGGGAGTCCTTCATCTGGGAGGGGCTGTACTCCGTGTCGAAGATCTCGTCCAGCGATTCCTTGAGGAGCGCCCGATGCGTCCAGCGGTCAAGCGGAAGGTCCTTGGAGCCGTCGGGGATCCAGAGGTTGTGAATGCAGGCGGCTTTCAGCTCGCGCCCGATGTAAGCGCTGATCTTGCGGCAGCACTTGACGTGCTCGATCCAATATTTCCGGACGTCCTTTTCCTTATGGCTTAACGTGAAACCGGATAATGCCTTGGGGTGGGAAAAGCAGGTTGCGTTGAAGTCGAGCTTGAGGCCTTCCTGCTTGGCCCATTCGACCCAGCCCCGGAAGTTGCCCGGCTCGAGGGCGTTCCGCTCCACGGGCTCGCCGTTGAATTCCCCATAAATAGCATGGAGGTTGAGGCGGTGCCTGCCCGGAATGAGGGTTAAGGCCCTGTGGAGGTCCTGGCGCAGCTCGTTGACGTTCCTGGGTTTGCCCGGATAGCCGCCCGTGACCGCGAGCCCGGACCCGGTCAGATCCGCCGGTGAAGCCTCGAAACCTCTGACGTCGTCACCCTGCCAACAATGCAACGATATGGAGATATGCCCGAGGGTTTCCAGAGCTTGTTCGGTGTCCACCCCGATCTCGGCATAGCGCTCCCGGCTCAGGGCATAACTTTTTTCCACAGCTGAAGTATCCATGCAACCCTCCTCTCCGGTTCCCAGTTTCTGTTTATAGCTCCTCTCGTGCTTTGTGTCAAGAAAATTGACAGCCGTCAAAGCTGATTTGGCAGGTTGCTTGGCCTAGTAAAATCAGCCTGAGTGGAGCTCATTTCTTCTCGTTCTTATGAAATGGACGAAACAAACGGTCGTTCAATAAGCGGCTTGAACCGCCGATAAGCTTCATCCCAAGCCGTCGACGGCCTCGATTCGTAGACATCGAGGACAAAGGACCGGCGGGTGATCAGGCGTACTTCTTCGAGGTCCCGGACGCACCCCGCGGCTATCGCCTGGACCAGGATGTTCCCGGCCGATGTCGCCTCGACGGGGCCGGCTACGACGGAAAGCCCGGAGGCATCGGCCGTCAGCTGACAGAGAAGCGTGTTTTGAGATCCACCGCCGATGATATGGATGGTTTGGAACCTCCGTTTTCTGATCTGCTCCAACTGTTCGAGCACGTGGCGGCACTTGAGGGCCAGGCTTTCAAGGATGCAGCGCGCGTGGGCCGCGATCGTATCCGGAGGGGCCTGCCCGGTCTTGAGGCAAAACGACACGATGGCTTCGGGCATGTCGGGCGGGTTGAGGAAGTCCGGGCTGTCGGGATCGATCAAGGCCACGAAGCGTGGGGCCGCTTCTGCCGCGGCCATAATCTCGCCGTAGGTCCATTTCCGCTCTTTTTCCCAGATCTTACGGCATTGTTGGAGGAGCCAAAGCCCTGCGATGTTCTTCAGGAACCGGATCCGCCCACCGACGCCTCCCTCGTTAGTGAAGTTGGACTCCCGCGACTCTAACGTGATGATGGGTCCCGGGACCTCGACACCGACGAGGGACCAGGTCCCCGAGCTGATGTATGCCCAATCGCTGCCTTCGGCCGGGACGGCCGCCACGGCCGCGGCCGTGTCGTGGCCCGCTGTTGCCGCCACCGGCACGCCTGCCAAACCCATCTCCTTACCGAGACGCTTTTCGATCGGTCCGATGATGGTCCCGGGCTGAATGATTTCCCGGAGGATCCCGGTGGGAACGCCCATAGCTTCGAGAAGTCCTTTTTCCCAAGCCCCTGTTCTTGGGTTCAGGAACCCGGACGTAGACGCGATCGTGGCCTCCGTGGTCTTTTTGCCCGTGAAGAGATAATTGAAAAGGTCGGGCATAAAGAGAAGGTCGGACGCGGCCTCGAGGAGGGGAGACCCCTCCCGGGCCAAAGCGTATAACTGGAACAGAGAGTTGAACGCCATGAACTGGATACCCGTGAGGTCATAGAGCGTTTGCCGGGGCACAAGATCGAAATAGCGCTCCATGGCGGTCTGGATTCCGAGGTCCCGATAGGAATAAGGAAGGCCGAGCATCTCTCCTTTGCGGCCGATGAGGCCAAAGTCCACCCCCCACGTGTCTATGCCGATACTCTCGAGCCCGCCGCTCACGGCGCACCATTTAAGGGCCTGCTTCATTTCATCCAGGAGCCTGGGAACGTCCCAGTGGAGCCGGCCGGCGACGCTGACGGGGCCGTTGGGGAAGCGGCGGACCTCCCGTACCGCGAGCTTTCCGTTCTCGATCGTCCCAAGGATGGCCCGTCCGTTTTCCGCTCCCAGATCGAAGGCCAGGAAATTGCGCGCGTTCATGTTGTCCGCATTTATATTATCACAGCATCTTACGTCTGGAGCATTTCTTTGAATTTCTTCTCATACGAAAGGAAATGCTGACTCTTCCTTCCGATGTCTGGAAATACCGCGGCAATTCCCTTATGATATAGGAACAAGGACCGGAAAGAAGCGAGATCCGATGGCCATCAAGGATGAACTCAAACAGCTGAAGAAGGAGCGGGACGCGCGGGACCACTCCCGGAAGGTCCATGACACTTGGCAAAAGATCGACCGAAACGGCGAGAACCTCACGACGAAAGAAAAGCTGGAACGTCTCATCAGCCTCACCCGCCGGGAAAAAGGTCCCGCCGGGAAACCTGAACCCGCCCCCGTCGAGCCGGGACATCGAGAGCCCGTCCAGTTCTTCGAAAATCCTTATACGCTGGGCGCCCGCTACGGCCAGGTCACGATCTCCCTGGGGCTCGAGATTCCGGGAAAAGCGCTCGCTTTGCTGAGTCATGACGCCGCCTTCGAAGACCTGTCGCTCGATTCGGCCCTATTTCTCGACCTGGAAACGACGGGGCTCGCGGGAGGGACGGGAACCCTGGCCTTTCTGGTCGGCATGGGCTATTACCGGAACGGCAAGTTCAACGTGGCCCAGTACTTCCTGAGCGAGATGGGGGACGAGGACCGAATGGTCCGCGAACTGGGCCAATTTTTCCGGGAGATGGATTTCAAGTCTGTCGTCACCTACAACGGCAAGGCGTTCGACATGCCCCTCCTGGAGACCCGCTTCGCCCTCCAGCGGGAGCCCTTTCCGCTCGCGGGCTTGCCGCACCTTGACTTCCTCTTCTCGGCCCGCCATCTCTGGAAACACAAGTATGAGAGCTGTCGGCTCTTCCACCTGGCCCGGGAGATCGTCCGGGCGGACCGGGACGAGGACATCCCCGGCGCTGAAATCCCCATCCGGTACTTTCAATATATCCGGTCGGGGGACTTCTCCCTTATTGAACCCATCCTCTATCACAACAAAGAGGACATCCTGTCCCTCCTCGGGGTCGTCATCGAGGGCGCTCTTCTTTTCGATCGCGGCCGGAGGCCTTCTCAGGATGAGGCGGATGCCATGGACCTGGTCGGCATCGGGAGACTTTACGAAAGCGTCGGCGACATGGAGAGGTCGGCCGAGCTTTTTGAAAAAGCCCTAGAAGGGGAATTGTCGGGCGAGGTTTCCATCCATGTCCGGACGAAGCTCGGCCTTCATTTCAAGAAGAACCGAGCCTGGGACAAAGCCGTCCTGCTCTGGCAGAGCGTGGCCGGGGGAGATGCGCTTTCGAGTTTCCGTGAACTGGCCATGTACTACGAACACAGGGAAAAGAAGTACGACGAGGCCATCCGGGCCGCCGAGGAGGGGCTGGCTTGGGCGACAGGCGTTTCTCTTCCGTACGAGCAGGACTTCCGGAAGAGACTCGAACGCCTCAAGGTCAAAGTCCGGAGGCGGCAGGAGAAGTCCGGGAAATAGGACGGATTTGAAAACTTTGTGCCGTTGCGCTATATTAACTTCGCGTTCCGGCTTCCTTATGCGTGCCGGACGAACCCGTGCGCGCCCGTAGCTCAGTTGGATAGAGCGTCTGACTACGAATCAGCAGGTCGGGTGTTCGAGTCACCCCGGGCGCGCTTCCTTTTTCCCCCTGGTTCCTCGAGTGGATCAACGACTTAGGGGACCGAGCTGCTAGGAAGGGCAGTGACCGGCTTTAACCCACTTTGACCCGCTTTCGCCTCCAAAGCGGAC
>CAZSMW010000363.1:0-7963 GCA_964607985.1 uncultured Eubacteriales bacterium | reverse complement strand
CAGGGACAGGAACTCCAGAAGGCCGCCCAAAAGAAGCATCAGACCCACCCGGCCTGATCTCTTCTTGACCGCGAAAGGAGGTGCATATGGCAAGCAGGATTGGAAGAAGAGAATTCTTCAAGAGGGGGGCCGCCCTGGGCGCCGCCGCGGTCTTGGGCAAGAGCAATCTCAATGAACTCGCCCGGGAAAAGTCCGTGGTGGCGGTGGGAGTGGGCGGAGACCCGGAGAAAGCCGTCTTCGGCGCCGTAAAACTTCTTGGAGGGATCTCGATTTTCGTTCCGAAGAGGTCCAAAGTGGCCGTGTTGGTTAATGTCCAGAGCCGTCACCCGGGGACGTTCACCCGGCCGGAAATTTTGCGCGCGACGCTCAGGCTTTGCCGAATAGCAGGGGCGACCGTGATCGACTGCCTCAGCCTGCAGCCGATGAAACAATGGCAGGATACGGGACTGGCCAAGGTCGTGGAGGAAGAGGGGGCGAAGCTCAAACTGTTCGATCCGAAAGACGAATCTCTTTTCAGGGCGGTCCGTGTCCCGGACGGCCGATCGCTCCCGGAGTCGATGGTTTTGAACGAACTCTTCAGCTATGACGCCTTCATCAACATGCCCATAACGAAGGATCACGCCGGGAATAAATTCACCGGGACCATGAAGAACCTCATGGGCCTGAACTTTTCTGCGACCAACCGCACCTTCCACAAGCCGAACTGGAAAACGGATCCGAGCGACATCGCCCACCTCGAACAGTGCATCGTCGACCTGAACAAAACGATCAAACCGACGCTGAACATCGTTGACGCCACGGAGTTCATATCGACCAACGGACCTTTCGGACCCGGTGAGCTCCTCAAGCCCGGGAAGGTGGTCGCTGGAACGGACAGGGTTGCGGTGGATGCCTACTGCGCCTCGCTCCTGGGCCTCAAGACCGGAGACATCATCCAGATCGTCCGGGCGTCCGAACAGGGGTTGGGGGAGATGGACCTTCTGAAGGTCAAGATCCGCGAAATCAGGGTCTGAGAACTCCGTGACGGCATCCATATCAAGGCGCGCGTCGAGAACTTGGACGATCGCAGTCATACTGACCGTCACGGGCGCGGCCTTTTCGCCGTCCGCCCTCTCCCAGGAAGCCGGCCTCTCCGGGCTCTTGCCAAAAGGCGCTGCACTCGCGGGCTGGACGCCTGACGGGTTGCCGCAAGAATTCAAGGGGGACGATCTCTTTGTTTACATCGACGGCGGCGCAGAGATCTATCTGGAGTACGGGTTCAGCCGTGCTGTTGTTCAAGACTATAGGAACGCCGGCGGAAGGGCCGTCTCCCTCGAGGTCTTTGAAATGACCGATCCGGCCGCCGCCTATGGCATGTACACATTCAAGACGACGGGGAAAGGGAAGCCCATCGAACTCGGTCAGGAGGGACAGCTCGAGGATTATTATCTGAACTTCTGGAAGGACAGGCACCTGATCACCATCACAGGATTCGACGAGCACCCGGAAACCGTCGCCGGCTTGCTTACGGTGGCTAGGGCGGCGGACCTCACCGTGCGTGGAGAAGGGCGCCGGCCGACGATCATCGATATCCTGCCCGCCGAAGGGCTGGACTCCGGGAGCGTTTTGTATTTCCGGGGTCGGTTGGGCCTGAACAACGCTTTTCCCATGGCCACTCCTGGGAATCTTCAGGCTCGAGAGGGCGTCCGGGCACGATACGGGCTAGGACAACTGGTGGTCCTTGATTGCGGAGAAGGCGAACCCGTACGGGAGTCCTTCGATTCTCTAAAGGCGATCTTCCAAGGCGGTGGGAGGTTCCAGGATTTTATCGAAGCCGACGGCGCCATCGGCACGGCGGATGAAAAAGGGACGCCCTATCGCGCGTCCGTCGTCAAAGGCTGGGTTCTCATCACGACCGGTTTCGAGCCGAAAACCTCCAAAGACCTCTTAGACTTACTCCGGCGGAAGCTTTGATTGGGCGGCCCGCCCGGACCGAACGCCGGGCCGACACGGGGGAATTTTTTTTGGATGTCAAGCTTGCCCGGAACGGAGGAGCAGCGGTCAGTTGAACACCTGCTTCAAGATATCGACAAGCCCCAGCGCGTACTCGACTTCGGACAAAGGGATGTTCTTGTTCTTGGCGATTGTCGTGAACCGGCCGTCCTTGTTGCTGTCCTTAGTGACGATAAGATAGTCGGCATATGGGGCCACGGCGTCGATCATCCGTTCGTTGTCGCTTTTGGGGGCCCCCCTCTTGGACTCCCCGCCGATGTGAACCGCGATGACGAAGATCTTGTTCTGCTTACAGGTGTCGATGAGCTTCTTGATGCGCGCCTCTTCGCTCTCCAAGGTAAGTCCCGACGCGCCCATGCCTTTTAGAGAGGCTCCGATGGCGAAGATGATCGTCCTGTAAGGCGTCCCTTTTGGGAATTTGGCCACGTCGGTCATGATTTCGACGTGGAAACCAGGGCCGGATTCCTTCCCTCCGAGTCCGACGCCCGGACCAAGCATTTCAGGGGTCGGAACGTCGCAATAGTCGTAGCCCAGCCCGGCCTCTTCCATCACGATATTGAGGGTCTCGACGTCCGGGCTTTGCCCGGCCGACGTCGTCAGCACGGGCATCTTGGCCTTGGTCACGCTCTGGGAGAAGAGCCCTCCCGCCAGGAACGTGATCCCCACGATCAGGAATAATGTCGTTCGTTTCATGTGAACCTCCGTCATTTCTTATCGGGTTCGAGGAGGACGTCCAATGCCTTGACGGCCTTGATCCACCAGGCAGGCGAAGCGGTCTTGATCCGGCCCGTGGTCCTCTTCTGGGAGTCGTAAGAGGCGAGATGATTGTACTTGACGAGAAGTTGGTCCCCGAGGTCCCACCAGGCCTTGACGACCGTCTGGGCGTTGTTCAGGCAAAAGCCCGTTAGGAATTGGGTGGCCTTGGCGGGTTTTTTGTTATAGAGATCGAGAGCCTGCTTGTCGATCTCCGGAATGCGGGCGACGACCGCCGCTTCGTACTTCGCCTGGGCCTCCTGGACATCCTCGATGGCCGCATTGTAGACCGGCTGAACGTGGAAATCGGTATAATCAAAGGCCCATCGGGCCGAATCCCGGTTGAAGGTCCAGTGGTCGCCGACCGCGAAGGATTTCGGCATCTCCGAGATCCCGGCGTAGAACGGCATATAACAGGCGGTGTCCTGGGGCCCGAAGGATATCCAGACGATGCCGCCGATGGCATCGGGCAGGCCGCTCCGGCACTGGGTGATCGTCGTGTATTCGACATTCGAGACGCAGATCGTCCTCGTGTTCCGGTAATAGTTCGGGTTCTGGAAGGGGCCGCCGCGGATTCCGCTCGTCGTGTCAAAGCGCGTCCCCTTGGACTTGTCGCGGGTGATGGCCATGACATCCTGGACCGACAGCTTCTTGTCAGGTTTGACCGAGAAGGGAAAGTCCATGTTGGGAGTTTCCGGATTGAACTTCTGCGAGGGGGCGACCAGGTCTAAGAAGCGCCACAGGCGCTGGCGGCGGCCGTCCGTGCTCACGGCGCTCCCTTCGGCGGGCGAGTAGGCTCGTTTCCAGCTGAACGGCTTGCCGCTCTTGGGGTCGTAATAGCCGTTGTCGACAGCGTAGGAGACGACATTCGGCGAAGCCATGAAATCATCGGGCTTGCCGAGGTCGATCTCGCCGATCCGGGACTCGTTGGGGCAGACGCTGACCTGGTCGTCCGGGACCCTCTGGGCGCACCAAATCGCGCCGGGCATGCCGCTCTTTGGGGTCCATAGCGGACCAACGGGCATGATCTCGAAGATCCAGACCTCTTTCGGGTCGGAGACCGCGAACATTTCGCCGTCGTCGTTGAAGCCGTAGCCGTATTTTTCCGCCAGCTCGCCCATGACCTTGATGGTTTCCCGGGCCGTTTTTCCGCGTTCCATCCCGAGCAGGGTCAGCATGCTGAGGTCAAGCACGGCCGAGGGGGTCGCGTTGATCATCTTGCGCTGCGTCCCGATGGTGGACTCGCCGATCGCGACCTGTTTCTCGTTCATGTAGCCGAACATCCCATGGTGGTAGGCATAGGTATGGGCGACTTCGGGGATCTCGGTGCCGGTGAAGTCCTTCTTGTAGATGTCCCATTTGAGCCCCTCGGCGGGCGGCCAGGTCTTGTACTGGGAGATGTGATATATCTTCCTCGTCGCGCCGGGTTTGTGATCCGCCGCCGGGACGTGCCGCCAGGTCCAGTCACATACCCCGCAATCGCAGGTATGTGTCGTCATCGTCGAACCGTCCGTGGAAACGTCTTTCCCCACCAGGATGGAGGTGCAGCTCCGACCCATGAAATTCAGGTCCGTCTCTTCAGCCTTGGGGACCTGACCTTGGATGAGAGCAAAGACCGCAACCAACAGAACCGAAAAAATGAAAAACCTCAACCAACGCGTCTGATGCAATTCATGCCTCCTTCGTTTTTCAAGCTTCATCGAACACCCCCGGGAGGGTGGCCTTGATATCGTCAATTGGGAATGACCTTCCTGGTTTCTGCTTTGGCCGGGTCATGGAAGTAGTGCCCTACTCCGTTCTTTAGGACTTCGCCATAGCGGGGAACGCCGCGGACGACGATGCCCCGGTCAGGGGACTTCTTGGAGAATTGACGCAGGATCTCCAGCGTCACCGAAAGATGTTGGCCGACGCGCTTCTCCATCGGCCAACCGGATTCGTCATAATGGACGAAAAGCCTCTTTTTCTTTGCCAGGCTGAGCAGGAAATCGTCTTTGCCGTCAAGCAAGAACTTCACCGTCTTCGGACCGGTAGGCTGGTCGAGGAAGGGGATAGGCGCCTCCAGGAGGAATGGCGCGGTGCCGGAGTGGTCGCCGATCTCCCGATGGGACAGGCCGCGAAAACCCGATGGGGAGGGTTCGACGTGGTTATCGAATCCCTCCGTCGCCTTGACGGTGAGGGAGGCCAACGTCGCGATCCTCGACGATTTTTCGGGGGCCACGATGCAGTTTGTAACCGGGAACATGGTCTCCGCCCCATGAAGGTCCACGGCGATATCGACGTTCTCGTTCCTCATGATCTCCATCGCGCCGAAGGTCACCTGTTCCATGAGAGGGCCGTTCGGCCTTCCCGGCCACGTCCTGTTCGTGTTCCGAATGTCGATGTAGGACAAAAGCTGCTTCTCAGGATAATGAATGTAAACGTCGGGGTCGGGCCATTGGTCGAGAGGAGAGGCATCGCGGTTTCCCATCCGGAACCGCTTCGAACCCCATCCGGTCGGGATGTCGTAGTAAAGGGGATATCCGTCGCCCGGCCGGGTGTTCCGGCTGCCGCTGTTATTGAAGACGGGAATGACGATGACCGTGCCCTTTTCGACGACGGCGTTCTCGATGACGATGAGCGAGGCCAGGAGTCCGGCCGGCTCGTTGGAGTGGGTGTCTGCGATGAGGATGACCTTGCCGCCGGGTTCCTTCCCTTCGAGATAAAAGACGTTCGTGTCGGCCATGGTCCCCTCTAGCCGGGGGACGTGTTCGCTGAGCTTTGCGACTCGGGTCACGCCGGGGCCTTCGACGACGGGAGTCTCGAAGTGACGGTGTTTGTAGAGGGGGGCCCCGCCGATAACGAGGAGGCCGATCGTGAGGACGATCGCGGAGGTTTTAAACGTCTTTCCGTGTTTCATGTCTTTTCCGTCGCTCATTTGATCCGCAGGAGCCTGAGGATGAGAGGGACCATGACCAGGAGATAAAGCACGAGGTCGTCCTTGCTCTTCTTTTCCCGGACGAAGTTCCAGAAGAGCAATCCAGCCAGGAACGCGCACAACATGTAATACGCGATCATGATGACGAGGCTCATCACATGCTCCATTTGACCAGGAACGCAAGCTTTGCGCTGAAGATGACCATGAGCAGGCCCACGGCCGTGATGACCAGCCAGGGGACCCAGGTACTTTTCAGGAAGGTCTTGTAGGACTCTTTGTTGTCGGTGACTATGAGGCTCAGGCGGCCGATGAGGGCGGTGGGCGGGAGCCCGTCTCCCAGGGGCCAGAGCAGGCTGAGGCCCGCGATGACCACGGTTGCGTGGTAGCCCAGCGAATCAAGGTACCAGATCAGGGGAATGCCGATGATGGCCGCGCCGCCGTAGGTGAGAACCCCTTCAGAGAAGGGGATGATAATGGGAAAGAGGATGAAAAGGAGGACCAGGGGGATGGAGATGACCGCGAAGGAGAGGAGACCGCGGACTCCCGTGGCCGTCATGACCTGCTGGAGCATTCCGATGACGACCATCGAGGAAAGGAGGGGAAGGAGCCTCCTGACCGTGACCCGGGACACGGCTAGGATATCGATCTTCCGGGGGCTCGTGGCCCAGGCGACGAAGGAGGCCAGGACGAACTCAAGGGCCAGACCGAAGATCGGAGCGGCAAAAGGCTTGACCCTGCAAGCAATGACGAGGCCGAAAAAGACGATGAACGGGAGGGCGACCCTCCACCAGCTCATGCCCTTGGGGGCTTCCGGCATCTCGTCGAGGGCTTGGGCGATGTCCTTGCCTCCTTCTTTTTTCCAGCCGAGGAAAATCATTGTGAACGCGCCGAGGACGAGGACCGGGATGCCCAGCGGAAGTTCGAAACCGACATAAGGGATCGCTGTTCCGGCGCATAGGACCATGGCCCAAATATTGACCGGGGGCGCTGCGGCGCTCAGGCCGGCCGTGATGAAGAGGATCGCGGTGATCTTCTTCTTCGGGACCCCCAGGCCATCAAGAGCCATAGCCACCGGGGCGCCGACGACGAGAAGCGACACGCTCCCGGCCCCGGTCAGAGCCCCGGGGATAAGGACGATGATCATGAGGATGAGCAGGGCGGCAAGGCGCCGTCGGCCGAAATGCTTGAGCGTCGCCCGGACGGCATAGGTGATGCCTCCCGATTCGCTGACGATGGCCATGAACAGAGTAGCTGTAAAAAAGACGAGGACGACATCCATATAAGTGAAGGCGCCTTCGACGAGGTGTCGCGGAAGATCGGCGAGAGGAGGGGTTTTGAGCAAGGCCCCGACCAGGCCGCCGGCGACCGCGGAGCAGAACATGCTCAATTCGACGGACAGCTTCCTCCGCTTGGCCAGGACATAGGCGGCGATCATGACCGCGAGGATGACGACGATCTGCTGTGTCATGATGAATTCTCCGCCATCTTACTGCAAACGGCAAAGCGAGGTCAAATGAAGCTGCGGACCGGAACCGGGTGGCCCTTGATTTTCGGCAAATATACTATATAATAATTATAGGATATATAGGGAAAAGCTGATGAACCGGTTACGAGTCGGATGCCACCATTTGAAACTCATGGGCCTGATGTGTCGTTATAGTACCAAGGAATGGAAATTGAAAACGGCCGAGAGACGACGCCCGCCGGTTCGGTTTTGCCAGATTATCGCTTTTGGGGTAAAATAGCGTTATTAAGGAGGACGAAGATGAGTTCCCGTTTATGCATAAGGCCTTTGGCACTTGTCCTGGCATTAGCCTTCGGGCTCACGGCCCTGGTGTCTCCCGCCGCGGCCCAATACTTCGGCCGGAACAAGGTCCAGTACCAGCGATTCGACTTTAAGATCATGAAGACCCGGCACTTCGACATCTATTTCTATCTGGAGGACCAGGAGACGATCAAGCAGGCCGGGCTGATGGCCGAGCGTTGGTACGCCCGGCTCGCCCGGATGTTCAACCATGAACTCAAGGGCCGCCAACCCTTGGTGCTCTATTCGAGCGGCCCGCAGTTCCAGCAGACGACAGTCATCCCAGGAACGCTGGGGGAGGGGACCGGCGGCGTCACCGAGTCCTTCAAGCGCCGGATCGTTCTGCCTTACGGGGCCTCGATGTCCGAAACGGACCACGTCATCGGACATGAATTGGTCCACGCCTTCCAGTACGATATCATGGCCCAGGGGCATTCCGACAATCAACGGCAGAATTCCGACTCCCTCCGGATCCCCCTGTGGTTCATCGAGGGCATGGC
>CAZSMW010000362.1:0-7782 GCA_964607985.1 uncultured Eubacteriales bacterium | reverse complement strand
TTAAGCGGCCTGAAGCCGCCCTCACTCCCCCGGCCCCCGGGGAACCAGTCCCGTCGGTTCCCCCCGTCGAAAAAGCCGACGGGTCCCCCCTCCGCTACGGGGGCTTGAGGACGGCATTCAGTGCCGTTCATACATTGTAACTTTTTTTATTGCGTTCGTATTAGTTCATGTCCCGGATTTCCGACCCCTCGTCCTATCGGCCATTGTGGGTCCGGTGCCAGGCCCAGGCCGTCCGGAGAATTGTCTCAATATCCGAGAGGCGAGGGGTCCAACCCAGGATGCGCTCGGCCTTTTCCCTGGAAGCCAGGAGGACCGGGACGTCGCCCTCGCGCCTGGGCAGGATCTCGTATGGGACCGGTTTCCCCGTGACCCGTTCTGCAGCCCGGATGACATCAAGCACTGAATAACCCATGCTCGTTCCAAGGTTGATGAATTCGCTGGGCTTGTCTTCGAGCAGGGACCGAACGGCCAGAACGTGGGCCGCGGCCAGGTCCGTAACGTGGATGTAGTCCCTGACGGCCGAGCCGTCCGGAGTGGGGAAGTCCGTCCCGAAGACTCCCAAAGCCGGTTTTTTCCCCAAAATGGAGAGCAGGATGTTCGGGATGAGGTGGGTTTCAGGGTCATGCATCTCACCGAGCCTGCCGTCCGGGTCGGCCCCGGAGGCGTTGAAATAGCGGAGGGAGACAAAACGCAGGCCGTAGGCCCGGTCATAGTCCTGGAGGACCCGCTCGACCATGGACTTTGTCATGCCGTAAGGGTTGCAGGGATTGATCGGGTGGTCTTCGGTGATAGGTTGGCGCTGCGGGATGCCATAGACCGCCGCGCTCGAGGAGAAGATGAACCGTTTGATCCCCGCCTCGAGCATGGTTTCAAGGAGGTTCATGGATGTGCCGAGATTGTGGCGGTAGTACCTCTGGGGGTCCCGGTAGGACTCCCCGACTTGGATGAGCGAGGCGAAATGGAGGACAGCTCCGACGTCATGGGACCGGAAAGCCTTCCTGACGGAGGCGGCGTCCATTAAGTCTCCCTCGATCACGGTTCCTCCCAGGACGAGGTCCCGTTTCCCGGTTGAAAAATCATCGAAGATGACGACGTCGAACCCCTCTCTGAGGAGCGCTTTGACGGTGTGGGAGCCGATGTAGCCCGCTCCCCCGGCGACAAGGATCTTCATCTTTTCTTCACCTTGAGGATCCTTTGGGCGGCCTTGAGTCCCAGCGCCTTCGTTTCGAACTCGTTGTCGAGCTGCATCCTGAAGAGCCTCTTGAGGACCTTCCCCATATCCGGGCCCGGTGCCACCCCCATGGCGATCAGGTCGCGGCCCATGATGAGGGGCTTGATGGTCTCGCGGTTGACGTGGAGCTCCTCGAATTTCCTGAACAGCCATCGGGCTTCCCGGTCGAGGGCCTTGAGAGGCCGGTCCTTTCGTCCGCCCCGGTCGGCGGCGTCCAGGGTGACAACGAGCTCGATCTCTCCATTGACCTCGGCAGCCAAGCGGGTGAAGGCCTTCCTGGTGACGGATTTCCTGTTCTGCCACAATTCCGCAGCGCGATGGTGGGCCCGGATGAGAAGGGGGACCATCCGGCGCAGGTTGCAGCCGTTCCAGGAGTAGATCTTGAAACGGGCGAGGACCTTCCGGCTGATCCGTTCACTCAGGATATCGTGTCCGCAATTGGTGATGGCCATCCGGCCGCGTTTGAACTCCCAGCGGGCGGCGCCGGGTTTGCCTACGTCATGGTAGAGGGCTGACAAGAGGAGGCATAGCTTCCTTGGGGGTTCTATCCCACCCAGCCTGGCCAGGTTGACGGCTTGATCAACGGTCAACTTGGTATGTTCCCAGACCGTGTGGTGGCCGAAGGCGTCCTTTTCGGGATGAAAGACGGAGTCCTGGATGGCCAGCGTCAGGGCGTAAAGCTCAGGGAAGAGCTTCTCCAAAGCGCCGACCTTGAAGAGTTCTTCGAGACCGACCGAGGGCTTGGGGGAGTTGAGGAGGAGTTTGAACAGTTCCTCGTTCACCCTTTCGACGCTCAGCCCGGAGAGGTCGATGTCCCTGGCTGCCTCGTAGATCTTGGAATCGACCTTGAACCCCAGGACCGCGGCGAACCTGGCAGCGCGCAGGACCCTCAGGGGATCATCGGGGAAGGCGCAGGGGTTGGTCACCCGGATGGTTCGGGTGCGCGTGTCTTCCCGGCCGTCGAAGGGGTCGATGAGGACTCCTCCCTTGAGCCGGAGGGCCATGCTGTTCGCCCGGAAGTCCCGTCTCTCGAGGTCCTTCTCTATGGGGAGCCAGGGGTCGGCCGAGATGATGAAGTCTTTGTGGCCCTTGGCGCCGGCTGCCTTGGGGGCGTCCGTCCGGGGCAAGGCAACATCATAGGTTGTGCCGAGGATGGTGAACTTGAGGATTCCGAAGCTGCGGCCCACCTGGTCCACTTTGCCGTGCGGGGCCAGCTTGTGGATGATCTCCTCCAGGGAATGGCGGATAACGAGAAGATCAACCTCAGGAGAGGGATGGCCGAGCATAAGGTCCCGGACGAACCCGCCGACGGCATAGACGTCCGCCCCGAAGAGCCTGACGAAAAGACCTTTGTCCCGGAAATCCGCCTTGAGCTTCTCCACGGCTTTCTTATTCTACCAGTTTTCCCGGCTGGTTGGGAAGGACTAAGGAATTCCAGGCTCGGGGCGCGCCCTCCGTCGGCCGCGGCCTGGCTCGGCGAGAGGAAGTGCGAGCGGCCTGGAGCCGCCCTTGGCCCCCGGCCCTCGGGGAACCAGTCCCGACGGGTCCCCCCTCCGCTACGTGGGCTTACGGGCGGCATCCAGTGCCATTGTCTATATCACACGAAAAAAGATGCTTCCTATCGGCAATTTTGGTTTGCCGGTAGCTAATCTTTCGTGTATCCTGTAGGTCCTAAAATGAGCGAGAAGAAAACATGGACGGCAGAGCGATTCGCGGCGGCCGCGATCATCGCCTGGCTCGCATTTCAGGGATCGGCCTTCGGGCTGTCGAAAAAGGACCTTGCCATAAGCCTCAAGGAAAAACGGATCCGCGACCTGAGCTCGCAAGGTCTGACCCTGGCCTTTCACGTGGGGATCAGGAATTCCTCGGCCGCGACTTGCTTTCTCACCCGCTACAACTACCGGGTGACGATCAACCAGAAGGAGTACCTGCGCCTTCCCGTGGTTCTCGACGAGCCCATCCGCGTCGGCGCCGGCGAGGATGTCCTCATCGCCCTTCCCCTGAAGGTCACCTACGCCCTGTTGTTCGAGGCGATCGGTCCGATAGAAGAAAAGGCCGTATGCGATATGGTCGGCGATTTCGTTTTCGGGGATGAGAAGAAAAAGGAAGAGAAGATCGCTTTCGCCTTCTCCGGGGAATTCCCGATTTTCAAGGACCCCGTCGTCGAGTTCCTGCCGCTCAGGGTCAAAGACCTGACTGTGGGCGGGGGGGACGTCATCTTCGACGTCAAGTTCGGGAACCCCAACGGTTACGACCTCATTATAGACATGATCACTTACGACCTCCGGTTTGTGGAAACGACGGTCCTCAAGGGTGAGATCCCCGGCGATAAGAGCGTCCCCGCCAAAGGGGATAAGACGCTCTCCCTTCCGTTCCTGATGGATTTCTTCGAGGTCGGCAAGGAGGTTTACGACCTCCTCCAGAAGCCGCCCGTGCCCTGCCGGTTTTCCGGAGAGATTGCCGTCAATTCGGTCTGGGGCCGGCTGGTCATCGCTTTCGATAAGGTCGGTCCGATGGAAGTCGAGAAAAAGCCCGAGTGAAACCCGGGGTCATGACCGGGGAGGAGGTTTGATGAGTGTTCTGGACATCATCCGCACAAGGCGGAGCGTCAGAAAGTATAAGGACGATCCGGTGCCCGAGGACGTTCTCGCCCGCGTTCTGGAAGCCGCCCGGATGGCGCCGTCGGCCAAGAACCTCCAGCCTTGGCAGTTCATCGTCGTCCGCGACCGGGCGACGAAGAGAAGGCTGGCTAAGGCAGCGTTCGACCAAAATTTCATGTCCAAGGCGGACGTCGTCATCGCAGCTTGCGGGTTTCCCGAAAAAGCTTATCCCGGGCAGGGACGCTACATGAACTCCTGGCCCATCGATGTGACCATCGCCTTCGAGCACCTTATCCTCCAAGCCGAAGAGGAAGGGCTGGGGACATGTTGGATCGGGGCTTTCGATGAGGCCGAGGTCAAGATTGTTCTCGGCGTGCCTGAAGAGGTGAGGGTCCTGGCCCTGACGCCTCTTGGCCGGTCCGACGAATCTCCCCGGGAGCGCGGCCGGAAACCGCTCGAGGAGATCGTCTCCTACGAGAAGTTTTGACCTCTCGCTTTCGTGTTCTTCAGCTTCGGGATGAATCCCGGATTTTAAAAAAACGCGAGCCCGAGCCCGAGGCCGCGTTCTAGAACCAGTAATTGAACCCTGCGGTCAAAGAATAGCCGCTCAGGTCGAAGTCTTCGAAATCAAGGAAGGCGTCCTTGAATTGGCCTTTCCCGGTGCGGTAGCGGAACTCCGCTTCCAACGTGATCCTGTTCCCGATCGGGAACATCAGCCCTCCGAAGGCATGATAGCCGAAGCTGATCCGGTTGCTTTCCCGGGCGTCGGTCTGGTTGATCTTATAAATCGTCACGTCACCGAAGTCCGGATCGTTATAGATCCACTCGTCCGTGAAATCGACCATGCTCCCCCGGATTCCGGCGCTCCAGAAGAACATCGAAACCCCGCCCCCGACGTAAGGGATGAGTTTTGTCCTCCTTCCCAAGGGCATGAGCTTCAGCGACAACTCGACGGGGGTGATCGAGACGTTGAAGCTGTGGGTAATGTCGAATTTGCCTTTATAATCGCTGACCGGGAACGCAAAATCACCCTCATCGAATGTATATCCGACATAATCCATGTAATAGCCCGCCTTACGCTTGCTGTAAGTATCGACGGAAATGGCCAGGCTGAGCTCCTTGGTCACGAAATATTCATAGCTGAACCCGAGGATGGTCTCCCGGAAATCGGCTTTTTTAAAGCTCATCTGCTGGAACTCGATGTCCCACAGGCTGTCGATACTGCCTTGGGCCCGGGGGAAGAAGTACCCGCCCCTCAGGGTGATGGTGTTGGAATAGGCCAGGGCAGGTATCAAGACGACGAGCGCCGCAATCAGGACGACTGATTTTTTCATTGTCATTCTCCTCATGCCCAACATTATAGCAAAAACCGTGCCAAACATCCTTTGCCCTTTTCCAGGGGGGCGCCGCCCGGCGTTGTTCCCTGGATAGGTCAACTGTCCCCTGAAGCCCAATTCTGCAGCCCTTCCCCATGCCCTCCCATCACAGAAATCGAAGGCTTCCAACGGCGGGAAGCAATATTTCCGCGTGAAAACCGTCGCCGTCATGATCGAAACGGAGCGATACCCTACAAACCATTGACGCGCTCAAAAATGTAGGGGAAGCTTAATCCATGGAAGATTTAAAAGACAAAAGCCTTCGATCTTGGCGCCTTCCTGCAACGCATGGGATTCCGTCAACACTTCACCCCGGACGGCTCCATGTTCTTTACGGGAAACGGGATGAAAGTCGAGTTCTTGACAAGAGTATGGTCAAGGCGGTCCGAGAGGAGGGGGTGACCGGGATTATCCATGGGAACCGAGGACGGGAGTCCTCCCGGAAGATTGCGGAGAAGATCAAAACGCCCTCCGCCGGTTGACAAGAACTGCTTTTCGAGTTATAAAATGTCCTCTTTCGCATCATGAAAAGAAGTATTGCTTTTTGCCTGTTCTTCGCGATGGCCGCGAGTCCTGCCTTTGTCCTACAAAAGTCCGCGGCCCGTCCTCCAGCGTCTTCCAAGGTCCCGGCAGTCCCTGCGACCAAGGAAGAGAAGTTGGCCGCCCTCGAAGAGGCCGTGCACAAAAGGGTGAAGGCCTTCCGGGGGGATATCGGCCTGGTCATTAGGGATCTGGACAGCGGATGGACCTTTCAGGTCAATCCCGACAAACTCTTCCCGGCGGCCAGCATGGTCAAGGTTCCCATCATGGCGGCCTGCCTGAAGGCGGCCGAGGAGGGCCGGCTTTCCCTGCGGGACGACCTAACGCTAAAGAGGTCGGACAAGGCCACGGGCTCCGGGGTCCTGCGGAGGAAGGCGACGGGATCGGCCTACACGATCGAACAGCTCGTCGAACTCATGGTGACCCAGAGCGACAACACGGCCGCGAACATGCTCATCGACCTCCTGGGCTTCGACTACCTCAACCAGACTTTCAGGGAGATGGGGCTTGAACGGACCAATCTCTCTCGGAAGATGATGGATTTCCGCTCCCGCGACAAGGGCATCGAGAACTACACGTCGGCCCGGGAAATGGCAGACATCCTGGAGATGATCTATCGCAAGGGATGCGTGGATTCCTCGGTCTCCGAAAAATCGCTGGGGTTCCTCAAATCGCAGAAGGTCAATGACCGTATCCCCAAGCTTTTGCCGAAGGACACCATCGTGGCCCACAAGACTGGATTGGAGCGCATGGTCTGCCATGACGCCGGGATCGTATTCACGGACAATGGGAATTTCCTGATCAGCGCGTTCACGAGGTCGACCAGCGGCTCGAGTACCGCCAAGCGGTTCATCTCCAGCGTTTCGTCGCTCGTCTATACGGTCTACAAGACGACCCGGATGAAAACGATCCCTGCGAGCTAGCCTCCTATTCAGCGCTCTGGGCCACTCCCAAAGGTGCACAGACCTCAACCAGCGCTGCTCGCAAGTGCATGTACTCGCCATCGAAGACCGGTGTGCACTGCGACAACTTCCCTTCACCCATCCGTAATTTCGCCGCGAATGCCATGCAGGTCTGCTCGCCGCAGAGCTTGCAGTTCGTCCGGGGCAAACGCTTGTAGATTTCGAGCACCGGCGGTTTCGACCGCATCTCGTGCGACGGTGTCATCGAAGCCCTGCGCGCCCATGTTTCGTTGACCCGGACGCGGACCTCTTCCAGCAGGCGCCAGGCATCCACGATCTCGTCCGCCTTCCCCATCGCGATCCGCCGCGCAGACAGCGTCACCAGGCGGTATCCCTCCATGAAGGTGAGGCTGGGGCCGTCGGCGTTGTAGCAGGCCTGCCGCATTTCCGCGTTTAGGTATGGGAGCACATCTGTCAGATCACCGGATAAGTGCGCCACCAACCGTATTTTGGTTTCGTCCGCCATGCACGGCCCGAAGAACATGATGGCCGCCTCTCCGAAGATATCCTCGGCGAACTCCTTTCGAACCGGCACACGGCAAGACGCAGGCCGGTACTCCGTCCAACCGGCGATGGTGATGCGCGGAGCAGCCTCCTGAATGGCCGCCAATCCGCCCGCCTCCGTCACCAAAGCCGGCGCCGGCGGAACCACAGCCGAGCACAGCCCGGCGGCATCGAGCAACGCACTGGCTTTCTCCAACTCGCCCGCGCGCGGGAAGACTACGATCAGTTCCATCACCTCACGCTGAACCTGCTGTTACCGGCGCAACAACGTCATCGACTCCGCCACCGTCGCCACCCAGCCTATCACCACAATCCCGCCGTCCACCACCACCGGCGTCCGCATCACGCCTAACTTGGCGATTTCGGTCAGCGAGCATGCGTCTTGCGGTCGGTAATTTCTAATTGGTAATTTAACCAAGTACGCAAGTTCTTGTCAACCCAAGGACTCCGCACCAAAATTGCCGGTAGGATTCTTTCTTCTCAAGCGATGACGTCAACTTCTGGCGAGACCAGGAATTCCAGGGACACGATACCAATTCCAGAGAATTGGTTCATGTCCCGGAATTCCG
>CAZSMW010000361.1:0-7669 GCA_964607985.1 uncultured Eubacteriales bacterium | reverse complement strand
GAGGTAGAGGCCCGAAACATAGGGATCCGTCCAGTCGATCTCGAAGGTGTAGCGATCAAGGGCTTTGAACCCCGCTACATTCGGGCTCCTCCCCTCCCGGAATTCTTCGGCGCCGACGACCTTGATGATGAAGTACTGGTAGTAAAGGAGACCGGTCTGTTTTTGGATTAGCCGTTCCAGAGAGAACTTGACATCGTCGGCCGTCAATTCTCGGCCATGATGGAATTTAACTCCCTTCCTGAGATAAAAAGTGAACTTTTTCCCGTTTTCCGAGATCACCCAGTATTCGGCCAGCGAAGGGATGATGTTGAAGTTCTTGTCCAATCGGACGAGGCCGTCGTAAAGCTGCTCGAGAAGGAAAAAGTAGGTCTCGACGGCAGGATCGAGCGAGGGCTGGAAGGCTGTGTTGAAGGGTTTGACCCTGAGTGTTCCGCCAAGTTTGGGTTTTCCCTGAGCGTTTTGTTGCAGGGGGACTTGGGGAAAGGCGATCGAAGCCAAAGTGAAGGCGACAAAGAGGGACGAGGCAAGCTTGGAGCGAACGCGCATAGGCCTGCCTAAATCATACCCAAAAACCTAAAGAAATGCATCAGGCCGAATAGAGAGCAAGCTTCATGCCAAGATAGTCCAGGATATGGTCTGGCCTAAAACAGCGATCCTTGGGGAGAAGTGTAAACTTATTTTACATGGCCTCGGGTCAGAGGCCGGCATGATCATTTGGCGTTAAGCTGGCCGGAGACTTCGATAGCCGTCCGGAAGACGCGCATGAAGTTTCCGCTCCAGATCTTGGCGATGTCCTTTTCGGAATAGCCCCGTCGAATGAGTTCTTCGGTGACGTAGAACATGCCGCTGACATCGTTCGCTCCTTCCTCAGATTGAAGCGGGGATTATAGCACAAAGATTCCGATCGATCAGAAAGTCCGTGCCTCTTTCAATTTGAATTCCTCCGGCGTTTATTATATCGTTACTCGAACAACAATGAGCCAGAAAAAGCCGGACTCCGCGACCACTTGCCTGATCAACCCCAAGGCGGCCAACGATAGGTGGATCAGAAGCCGAAAACTGCGCAAAACCATCGAAAGGAATCTCCCTGGCCGGTACTTCGACCTCCGCGGCGACCGGACGGACACAGTCCAGATGGCCAAAGAGTCCTGCAGCGACTCCAGAATGATCGTGGCCATCGGCGGGGACGGCACCATCGCCGACGTCCTCCAGGGCATCTTCGAATCCGGGCGCGAGAATGAGGTCGTCCTGGGCATCATCCCCTTCGGGAGCGGTAACGCTTTCCGCAAGACCTACGGCATCCCCAAGAACACCAGGAAAGCGGTCGACGTCCTGACCAAAGGGACGGTCGTCAGGTCCGACATCATGGAGGTGGAAGGCCGGTATGCCGGCTTCGCCAGCGTCGGGGCGACGGCCGGGGTGACCCAAGAAAAGCTCCGGCACCCGGTCCAGGGCCTGCTCGGGCACATCCTCGCCACGTGGAAGATGTTTAAATTGCCCCTGGAAGAAAAGGAAATCGATCTCTTCGACGGAGTAGACGACCGGGGCCGGCACTTCGCCCGGAAGACGATCAAATCCCGGTTCTTCGACTGCATCGTCGCCAAGACGAATTTTTTCGGATATAGCTGGCGGGTGGCCCCAAAAGCCAACGTCCAAGACGGTTACCTCGACGTCACCCTGGTGGAGACCGGACCCGCCGAATACCTGCTCAACTTCGCCTGGCTCTATTTGGGACTTTTCCAGCAGACCCAAAAGCACTATAAGGCCCGAAAGCTCGTCATCCGGGGAAAGGCACTCCCCGTCCAATACAACGGCGAGGTCCTCGGCGAGCTCGACGAGGTCACCTTCCGCGTCCTGCCCAAGTCGCTCCGGATCGTCGTCAACAAATAGTTATTTTTTGTTTCCCCGAAGTTTACCAGCGTCTTTGGGCATGACGATCACCCCTTCGGTGGGATTTCAAGACGAGTGATCAGGCAGGGCCCGGATGGCCTGTTCGGAAAACGCGCGCCCTTTCAGGGCTTGAAGGTCCTGAACGGAGCGCATCTCCAAATGACCCAGGTAGGCGGCACCTTGGGTCATGATCCTGTCATAAAGCTCGGCCAGGGCGATCAGGGAGGACCCGAGGGGGATCCCGCCGAGGAACTTGTCCGTTGTCTCGATATCGCGCACATAATGCTGGAAATAGCCTTTCAGGAGGGGTTCGATCTCCTTGATGAGGGAGGCCGTCGTCTTCAGAAGGACGTGCTCTTTGTCCGTCAGCCCCGGCCCCTTTCCTTTTTCGAGCCCCATGAAGCTCGCCACGTCCTCAAAGAGCGTCAGGCTCGAGCTCAGATCTCCAACCTCGCATAGGAGGGTGGCCGACTTGATGTTCTCGACGTCCCGACGGTTGAGGCCCGCCCTCTCGGCCATTCCTCCGGCCAGGCGGGCTATGCGGACCGACCGGGTCTCTTTTTCGTCCGCGACCTCCAAGTACTTGAGGAGGACGGCTAGGACCCCCGCGTAGGCCTGCTTCATGTTCTGGAACTTCTTCTCTCTCTGTTCGGCGGCCGCTCCCAGGATGCCTCCGGTCAGGATGAGGAAACCACCCCAGGTGATGACGTTGACGATCTCGTCAAAGGAGAGATGAACCGGGCCTCCAAAGACATTCTCCTCGAAGACGAAATAGAGCGCGACGAGCAGGACGCAGAGGGTGGCCAGAAGGACTCCCTTCCGCTTGCCGAGGTAATAGCCGGCCAGGATAACGGGAAGGAAGAAGAAGTTAAGAAAAGAGAACCGGTAGCGGACGAGGGAGGCGATGGCCAGGATACCGAAGAGGACGGCGCTGAGGATGAACCCCTCATAGTGCCCCTTGACAAACGCTTTGAGCTTTCGGATAGCCATCTAGCCCCTCAGCGGAATTTATATCATCAAATGAAGTAGGGGTCAAACCTACTCTTTTGATAAAAAAGCCCCATCGCGTTCGTTATTCGCCCTGTTTTGTCAAAAGAGTAGGTTTGACCCCTACTACGGTTTCAAAGGCCGGGGGCTTGAGGATGTGGGACTTGACCGCGCAGTGGTCCACCGCCTTGGCGATGGCGTCCTTGTACTTCTCCGGGAATCCCGAGGGGAGGTCGACGCGGATGGTGATCTTCGAGATCATCTTGGTTTCTGGATCCTTCTCCATCGCCATGGAGATATCGATGCCGTCCGTCGAGAGCTTCCGTCCGAGGCAGAAAGCCAGGACGTAGAAACCGGCGCTGGTAGCCAGCGAGGCCAGGAAGTGATCGAACGGCGCCGGGGCGCTGCCCTCCCCGCCTTGATGGATGGGCTGGTCGGTCTTGATCGTGAAGCCATGGTATTCGGCATCAACCCTGAGCCCGCCGCCAAACCTGACGATGATGTCTTTTTCGGCCATCTTACGTTCTCCTTAGTTTTGACCCCAACTTCATTTGGCCGTTGCGTTGAAAACGGCCATGAGGAACCGCTTGTCCTTGTCGGTCAGGGCAAGCCTCCCGAAAAGGCCCTCGACCATCTCCGTGACGTGGGCTTTGTTCGTGCCGTGGATGAATCCTTTCCTTTCGAGCTTCATCAGGATGACCCTGACGCATTCGTCCTGGGCGCCCCGGACAATAGGCCGTGGTTCGAGCGGCCCGACGGCGACCTGCTCTCTGGACCGGCTGAAGAGCGCGAAGAGGGTCAGCAGCACCGCCGAGGCCAGGTTGTAGGACGGCTGGCGCGAGGCCTGGGGAAGGGAGAAGACAAAATTGGCGGCGCCGAGCTCCTCAGAGGTCAGCCCGGTACGCTCGTTCCCGAAGAGGAGGCCGATGCGCGTCGTCTTCGGGTAACGAAAGATCGTCTCTATCGCCTCCGGGAAGGTCAGGATGGAGAACGTGTTCCGGGAGCGGGCGGTCGTGGCGAAAACAAGATGCAGGGACTTCGTGGCCGCGCCCAGGTCGGGATAGAAACGCGCCTTTTTCAGGATCCCCCCGGCATGGATGGCCGTCCTCCCGGCTTTCGGTCCCAGTTTCCCGATCCCGACCAGCCTCAGGTCGCCAAAGCCGGTGTTCTTCATGGCCCGGGCCGCCAGCCCGACGTTCTCGAAGTTTTCGGGACGGGAGAGGATGACGGAAAAGCGCTTCCGTCCGATCGAGTCTTCTTCGCTCGTCCCGTGCGGCAGCTGCATATGGAAATTATACCTCAGCGCGCCGCGACGCGCACAACGATATGAGACGGAAATCTTTTCGTCCCGAAGACGCGCTGGGTGGCCGCCACATAATCCGAGTCCCGGGCCAGGAAAATATTATCGACATATCGCTGGGGATTACGGTCGTAAAGGGGAAACCAAGTGCTTTGGATCTGAACCATGATCCGGTGTCCCTTGAGGAAACGGTGGTCTTTCTGGTGCAGGTCCATCGCGTACTCGCAGACCCTGTTTGCCGGGACTGCGGCCGGCCTCTCGACCCCGCCGCGGAACCGACCGCGGACGACATCGCCCGTGATCATGAGCTGATATCCCCCCATCCCTGGATCGGCCGCATATTCCTCCGGATAGACGTCGATCAACTTGACGACCCAGTCGACGTCCGTTCCGGTCGTCGAAGCAAAGAGGCGGCCGGAGATGTCCCCCGTGATGACGACGTCCTCCCCGAGCGGCCCGGTCTCCCAGCTGAGGACGTCCGGCCGCAAGTGCGCGAAACGCTGGTCCTCGACCTGCCACGCGTACCAGCCCGACCCCCGGGGGTCATAGGTCGCTTCGACCGGCCTCATCCTGTAAGGAACGGGATGGGTCGGATCGGAGACGTAGCTGTCGGCCTCCTCTCCAGCGTCCTCGCCCGGGGGATCGAAAGACAGCGTCCCGCCAGGATGGAGGTAGAGCTTCCGTTCCCCTGATCCGCGTCGCGGCGGCCATTCATCGTAGGACATCCAGAGGTTCGCCCCGGTCTGGAAGGTCAGGGCCTCGGGCTGATCGAGCGGCCCTTTATCTTTGAGGAAATGGGCGAACCAAGGCGCCTGGACCCTTTCGCGGAAGTACAGCCCCGTGTCGCTTCCGAACTTGATCCTCCCGAGGGAGCTCCCGTCGCGCGCCCAGCCGCCATGGTTCCACGGACCGGCGACGAAGTAATTCAAGCGACCGCTGTCCCGCGCTTCCAGCGTCTTGTAGATCGCGAGCGGGCCGTAGAAATCCTCCTGGTCCCACCAGCCGGCGACGTTGAGCGTCGGCACGGTCACGCGCCCGAGATATGGGGTCACGGCGATCTTCTTCCAGAAAGCATCGTAGTCGGGGTGGGCGACGAAATCGTTCCAGGTGGGCAGTTTGCCCTGGAAATGTTTCGCGTTCACGTTGGCCAAGGCCCCCATCCCGAGGTACCATTCGTACGTATCGTATTTATCGAACTGGAAGTGAAAATCGACGTTCGATGTCTCCATCATGGACACATATTCGAAGCCGTAGCTCAGCCGGAAGGCGCCGTTGTGGAAGAAATCGTCACCCAGGTACATGTCGGCCGGTGAGGCCTGCGGCGAGACGGCCTTGAGCGCCGGATGGGGATCGAGGATGGCCATGACCGTCAGCCAGCCGTCGTAGGAGACGCCGAGCATCCCGACGCGGCCGTTGTTGCCGGGAACATTTGCGAGGAGCCAGGTGATCGTGTCGGACGTGTCCGTGCTCTCGTCGACGGCCTTGGGGTCGCCCTTATCGCGCGGCGGACGCATCATCACGAACTTGCCTTCTGAGCCATAGCGGCCGCGAATGTCCTGGAAGACGAAGATATAGCCCTCGTCGGCGAGCTCCTTATAACTGGCCTGGAGCTTGGGATGTCCCTTTTCGTCACCGCCCGCCCCGTAGGGCGTCCGGTTCAGGATAAAGGGCAGGGGTTCGCCCGCGTTCTCGGGCGCATAGACCACGGTGTGCAGTCGGACGCCGTCGCGCATGGCGATCATGGCCTCGCTCCGTTTGTAGGCAAGGCCGGCCTTCTGTCCCGAGTTTGCCTGGGGACCTGCGGCGATTGCAAGGGCGGCCCCGGCCAAAAGAATCCCGGCGATGACAATCCCCGCCGGCAGGACGCCTCGTTTGTTCATGTTCGCTCCGAACCCCAATCTAACGCATCGGAAGAACCGTACCATAAATCGGGGACACAATACCAATTTCCGAATTTCATGAATCTCCCCTGGGAAAATCCCCGGATATATTAATTCGGAAATTGGTATTGTGTCCCCGATTTACGTATCCCGGGATTTTCTAGATCGGCGCGGCGGACGGCTTCCGGAGCATTGACGGACCCTCGCGCCGGTGATATAAGATTCCTCCGGAGGGGAAATTATGCTCCAAAAACAAATCCTTGAAGACCTGTTCCGCGGCCGCGGCTTCGCGGATTTCCGCTGGATCGACCCGGCGTCGATCGTTGTCGCACAGTGGGTCCGGATGAAGTGCACGTTCGGCTGCGGTGAATTCGGCCGGAACGCCACCTGTCCTCCCAACGTCCCTCCGGTCCCGGAGTGCGAGTGCTTCTTCCGGGAGTATTCGGAGGCCGTGGTCTTTCGTTTCGCCAAGAAGCTCGCCAAGCCCGAAGACCGCCATTTATGGGCGAAGGAGGTCGGCCGGACGCTCCTTGAACTCGAGCGCGACGTGTTCGTATCAGGACACCCCAAGGCCTTCATGCTCATGCTCGACTCCTGCATCCTCTGTGATACCTGCACGGGTAGGCGGTCGACCTGCAACGAGCCGCAACTTGCCCGGCCGACGCCCGAGGCCATGGCCGTGGACGTTTTCTCGACCGTCCGCGCCGCCGGATATCCGATCCAAGTTCTTTCGGACTACGCTCAGGAAATGAACCGGTACGCCTTCCTGCTCATCGAATAGAAAATTCGATCTCGTCCGGAAGCTCATTGACGTCGGTCAAAGCGTCATAGGGGAAATGCTCGGCGAGCTTTTCGCCGGCGGCTTCGATGGCCTTGACGAGCCCCTCCGTGAACTCGCCCTTCCGGAAATGCTCCGATAGCACCACCGCCAGGGCCTCCCAGAAATCCTGCCCCACCCGGGCATGGATGCCCTCGTCGCCGAGGACGGTGAACCGGCGCCTGGCCGGGACGATGAAGAAGAGGATGCCGTTCCGGTCCTTTGTCGCCCTCATCCCCATGCGGTTGAAGGCGCGCTCGGCCACCCGCCGGACGCTCCCCCAGAAGAACGGCGAGACCGTCACCCGGACCTCTCCGGATGTCCGTCTCTCGGCCTCCCGAATGGCAGCGAGCACCCGCTCCTGATCGATCGTCTTCAGCAGTTTCCGGCGTCCCGCACTCAGCATCGTATCCTCCCTCTCCTCACCAGGAGCCCGAGGCTCCCCCTCCTCCGGACCGGCCGCCGCCTCCGCTGAAAGAGCCCCCTCCCCGCCCACCGGTGCCCCCACGCCCGCCTGAGAGCAGGCTGAAAAGCAGCCACAGGGCCAGTCGGGGGTTGGTGATGAACAGAATCAGGAAAAAGATGACCGCGATGACGGACAGGACCTTTTGTCCCTTGGAATACCCGCTTTTCGCCCGGGAGGGGGACTGCGCCTGCCCCGATCCCGCCTCGGCGTCCGTCCCTTCATCACCCGCGATCGTCCGCAGGAAGGCGTTGACAGCTCCGGTGACCGCCGCATCATTCTCCCCGTTTCGGATGGCGGGAACCATGATATCGTTGATGACGCGGCCGGCC
>CAZSMW010000360.1:0-3885 GCA_964607985.1 uncultured Eubacteriales bacterium | reverse complement strand
CCGGAAGGAAGCTATATACGCCGCCTACGATCGCTTCTATAAAGGAGACATCGGCGCGGAATTCGCGCGAGGCTGCCGGGAACAGGGTGGATTGATCACCGCTCCGGACCTGGCGGATTGGAAAGTCTATCTCGAAGAGCCGGTCATGACCAGTTACAAGGGAATTGACGTCTACAAATTGAACTGCTGGGTGCAGGGTCCGGTGATGCTGCAGGCGCTCAACATCCTTGAAAACCTCGACCTTCAGGCCATGGGTTATAACAGTGCCCGATACATCCACGCGCTCTACCAGGCGATGAGTCTGGCATTCGCGGACAGGGACTTTTATTATGGGGACCCCTATTTTCCACCCGAAGAGCCGGTCCAGGGACTCCTCTCCAAGGCGTACGCCAAGGAGCGGCTCAAGCTCATCGACTGGGAGAAGAACGACCGTTCTATCAAGCCGGGAGATCCCTATCCTTTTGAAGGGAAAACGAACCCGTTCTCCGCTCTCCTGGAGAAATGGGCTTCGGCCGGGAACGGAAGAAGGGGAGAGCTGACGCCCGGAGAAGAGAAGGACATCACCTGGAGTTTTTTCCTGGGGACCACGTCCGTTCAGGCGGCCGATGAAGAAGGCTGGGTCGTGTCCATGACACCGAGCGGCGGCTGGATACCCGCCTGCCTGGCCGGGACGACCGGAATAGGGATGAGCCAGCGCATGCAGAGCTTTGTTTTGAACGAAGAGGAGAACCCTTTCAACGTCGTCACCCCGGGAAAGCGGCCGCGGGCCACGTTGACGCCCGGCTTGGCTATGAAAGAAGGCCAGCCCTATCTTTCTTTTGCCGTCCAGGGAGGCGACACGCAGGACCAAAACCTTCTTCAATTCTTCCTGAACATGGTCGAATTCGGAATGAACGTTCAGGAGGCTTGCGAGGCCGCCAACATCACGAGCTATCAAATGAGGAACTCGTTCAATGAACATGATTCCCTCCCAGGCCGCATGGACCTGAACGATCAGGTGCCGGACTGGGTTCGGAAAAAGCTCGTCCAAATGGGTTATATGCTGAACTTCGAGAGATACACATCAGGCCCGATCAATGCTATCTTTTTTGATAGAGAACATGGCACGTTCTGGGGAGGGAGCTCGAACTACGGGGAAGACTACGGCATCGCCTGGTAGCGCTGCTGGGATTGACATGCGGGCCCACGGGTGAGACGATAGTTATTGCCAACGATGAAAACCATGTTCGGCCGCCTGACGAAGGATCCGGCCTCCATCCTATTCTATGCCTCTCTCTTGACGGGAAACTTTCTCTTTGCCGGAGGAAAAGCCGCGGCGAGATGCGGATGCTGAATTGGGTCCGGGAGAACATCCCGGCCAAACGGACGGTTCAGAATTTCCCCGAGGCCGGTACCTGGAACGTTTCGATTATCCCCGCTTTTTCAGGAAAGCAGATGGTCGTCGGCGACCGCTTGCACGGCGAAATCTTCCAGGTTCGTTCGGATTTTTACCAACGGAGGCTCGAAGACCTGCGCCGGGCTCTGACCGGCCTGCCGGCCACACAAAACGACCTTAGGCGCATGGGAGTGGATTATCTTTTCTGGGGGGACGAAGAGAGGGTCTATTTCAAGTTCCTTCCCGATCTGCCGGTGCTGAAACGCATCGGATCGACCATTCTATATTCCCTGGTCGAGCCATGATGGAAAATATGACCTGGAAAGCACGATCGGCCTTGGCCTGGAAAAAGGGGGTTGGCCTGGCCCTGGTCCTGGTCGTCGCCGCCGTGCTTCGGTCGCAGCACATCAGGGCCGATCCCCCCGCCATCCTGCCTTTTCTTTCAGGGAGCGCCGGAATCTATTTTGATGAGGGGATCTACTGCTACAACGCCCGGAACAAAGTCCTTTTCGGACAATGGATCACGGACGAGTGGAACCCGCTGATCTACAACGCGCCCCTGACCCTGATCTATTATCTCGGATTCAGGCTGTTCGGCATATCCATCGTAACGGTCAAGGCCATCAACATCCTCTTCGGTCTATTGGGGATCCTCCTCTTCCATGCCGGCCTACGGCGATACCTTGGGTCCGGCCGTTCACTGGCCCTGACCGCCCTCTTCGCGTTTGACTATTACTGGTTGATGTATAACCGCATAGGCCTGCTCGAGAATTTTTCCGCGCTCTGCTTCCTGCTCTGCTTTTATCTCTTCGTCCGGTCTGAGGAGAAGCGCTGGCCGGTTTTTTTTCTGGGCCTGACCTCGGCCGTTGCCGCTCTCTCCAAGTTCTTGTTCGTCTATTTTCTGCTCTCGACCCTGCTGGCCGTCGCCTATAGGGCCTGGCGGCGCTCCGACGCCCGTTCTTTCATCGTCTTCCTGGCCGGCGGGTTCACGGCGGGGCTGCCCTGGTTCTTCGGCATCTACCTGCCCTTCCGGTCGACCTTCATCACGATCGCCCATGGGTGGGAGATGCTCGCTTTTCCCCGCTCCATCCGTCAAGCCTGGAGCAACCTGTTGCAGAACCCTATGCCTCGCTATCTCCAGTTGATGCCGGTCGTGGGCTTCCTCCTAGTCCTTTTCGTGGCTTGGACGCTTTTGAAGCTTGGACGGACCCGGATCCGGCGGCCCAAGGACCTGACCATTTTTATCTTCCTTTGGATCGCCGGCGGGGTCTTCTCCCTGGGACTCCTGAATTATCGTCCCCTTCGCTATTATCTGCCCTTAATGCCCGCTCTTTACCTGGCCGTCTCGATTTTGATCAGGGACCGGGACTGGATCCGTTCTAAAAGCCGCCTGTTCTGGCCGCTGGCCATTCTCCCGGCGGTCCTGTTCTTCTCGTTCTTTCGGTTCCTTGTAGCCGGACACTCGGCCTTCCTGGTTTTTCCCCTTGTCCTACGCCTGCTCATTTTCCTTTCCTTGGCGGCGATCATAATGTCCATCGCCACCCCAAACGCGGCGTGGAAGACAGCCGTCGAGGCGACCGTCTTTGTCGTGATGCTGGGCTGTTCGCTGTATCTCTATGACACCCAGTTCTATCGAAAACCGACCTATAATCTAGAGGACGCCTCGCGTTTCATGGAAACGCTGCCCGACGGTTCGGTGGTCATGGGACAGGAGGCGCCCAGGCTGGCCTTGGGGACGCGTTTCAAGACCATCCTGGCCTACGACAACTGGTTCAACTACAAGGATCCTTTCAAGCGCTTTGCCCCGACCCATCTTCTCATCTTGGACAAGTTCGGCAATGCCGAAAGGGACTGGATTCGGCGGAGATTCCCCCACGTTGTCGCCTCCCTCCACTTAATCCGCAGATTCCGGGTCTGGGACACGACCATCTCCCTGTATCGGGTGCCGGAATAAAGTTCGGATCTTCCTGCGCCTGCGTTTAAGCCGTATCCTGACCGGCCGCCTTTGAAATTGCTTTCACTTCCTCATGTCCTATCGGCAATTTTGGGTTTCAACCCCCGTTTTGGTATAATGTTTTTTTTCTCAGGTATCATATTTCTCTGAACATAGTGATGAGACACTGAAATGGGCGCGCGAAAGATCATCGTCGGGCTGGGTCTTGTTCTCATCACGGCGGCCGCTGCATTTCCACAGGATGAACTCGGCGATCCCATCCCATTCAGTTTCGGAGGGACAGCCTGTCGCGTGATCGTTCGTTCGGTTCCGTCCGGCAGCGTCGTCATCCTGCAGATGATGGGGGGAGAGACCCCGCTGTGCCCGGCAGTGGGCGGGGAGAACCTTTTTCCCGTAGTTCAGGTGTTCGGGGATCGTTTTTTCGTGATGTGGGCCCATTACGGAAAAGAGGAAACGGGGCTTGGGATCTACGACTCCCGAACCACCGACGGCCGCGTCATCCCTCTGCCGGGCCTGTCGTTCGTTTCGTCCCCGATGATGGTCCTCCAGGGGAAAA
>CAZSMW010000359.1:0-3078 GCA_964607985.1 uncultured Eubacteriales bacterium | reverse complement strand
TCGATCGCGATCTTCTGCTTGTTCTCTTCGATCGCAATGAACATGACGTCCGGCGCGAGGCCCTGCTTCTCCGGGTCCTGGGAGGCCTTCCCGATCGCCCGGCAGGACGCGCACGCATCGCAGGCGTCGTCCTCGAGGGTCAGGCAGTTCAGGGCCTTGGCCACGGTCACGGCCATCGCAGTCTTGCCCACGCCCGCCGGTCCGGAGAACAGGAGCGAATTGGGAAGCCTGTGCCTCTGCAAGGCCCTCCTCAGGATCCTCTTCACCCGGCTGTTGCCGGCGATGTCCTTAAACGCCATGCTGCCTCCCATCCGCGCCCGGGACGAGCGCCTTCTTCAGGTAACGGCCCGTGTGCGAGCCCTGGGCCGCCGCGACGTCCTCCGGAGTCCCCTGGGCCACGATCCACCCGCCCTCTTCGCCCCCTTCCGGGCCGAGGTCAATAATATAGTCGCAAAACTTGATGACTTCAAGGTTGTGCTCGATGATAAGAACGGTGTTGCCCAGTCCGGTGAGCTCGAAGAGGACATCGAGGAGCTTTCGGACATCATCGAAATGGAGCCCGGTCGTCGGCTCGTCGAGAATATAAAGGGTCCGGCCCGTGCTCTTTCGTCCCAGCTCCTTGGTCAGCTTGATGCGCTGGGCCTCCCCTCCGGAGAGGGTCGGGGCGGACTGGCCGAGGCGGATATAGCCAAGACCCACCCTCTTCAGAGTGGCCAGCTTCCGTTTCAGGATGGGCTGGGCCTTGAGGAATTCATACGCGTCATCCACCGTCATCGCCAGGAAGTCGGCGATCGTCTTCCCCTTGTAGGTCACCGCCAGGGTCTCCTTATTATACCTCTTCCCGCCGCAGCGGTCGCAGGTGACAAAGACATCCGGGAGAAAGTGCATCTCGATCTTCCTCACCCCGGCGCCATGGCATTCCTCGCAGCGGCCGGCCGGAACGTTGAAGCTGAAACGCCCCGCCGAGTAACCTCTCGACCGGGCTTCGGAGGTCCTCGCGAAGAGCTCCCGCAGGGCCGTGAACAACCCCGTGTAGGTGGCGGGATTGGACCTCGGGGTCCGGCCTATGGGCTTCTGGTCGACCGAGATGACCTTGTCGATCTGGTCCTCGCCCCTCATCCCGCCATGGGCCCCCACCTTTTGTCCGGCCTTGTAGATGGAATGGAGCAGGCTCTTGTATAGGATGTCATGAACGAGCGTGCTCTTGCCCGATCCGGAGACCCCGGTGACGGCCGTCATGACGGCAAGCGGCAACCGGACGTCGATCCCCTTGAGATTATGTTCCCTGGCATCGAGGATGGTCAGCCAGTCCTTCGGCTCTCGCCGTTTTGCGGGGACGGGAACAGACCTCTCGCCCCGAAGGTATTGGGCCGTAAGCGAGCCCGGCGAGGCCAGGATCTCGGCGAGCGTCCCTTCCGCGACCTTGTATCCTCCGCTCTCGCCGGCGCCGGGCCCGAGGTCCAGTATGTAATCCGCGGCTCTTATGGTCTGTTCGTCGTGCTCCACGATGACGATGGAATTCCCCTCGTCACGAAGCCCCCTGAGCATGGAGATCAGACGGCCGTTGTCCCTTTGGTGAAGCCCGATTGTCGGCTCGTCCAGGACGTAAAGGACCCCTCTCAGCTTTGCCCCGACCTGGGCAGCCAGCCTGACCCGCTGGGCCTCCCCGCCTGAAAGTGAGGCCGTGGACCTGCCGAGATGGAGGTAGGACATGCCCAGCTCCTCAATGATCCCGAGGCGGTCCAGGATCTCCTTGACGATCTTTTCGGCCACCGGCCGACGGGCGGCGGGAAAAGAAAATGACGCCATTTCCGTCCTCAAACGGCCGATGGGAAGGCTGCTGAGTTCGACGATTGTCCGGCCTTGGACCTTGACCGTCAGGCTCTCCTTCTTCAGCCGGGCGCCCTGGCAGGCCTGGCAGACATCATCCGTAAGCTCCACCTCGCCCCATTCGTTCTCGGTCGTTTTGTAACCGAGGCCGTGGCAGGCCGGACAGGCCCCGTAGGGGCTGTTGAAGGAGAAGTTCCTGGGCTCGAGCTCGGACAGGCTGATCCCGCAGTCCGGGCACAGCAGTCTCAGGGAGAAATAGGCCTCCCGGCCGGACCCGTTGAGGATGAGGACTTCGCCCCCGGAGACTTCGACCGCCTTCGCCACAGCCTCTTTCAACCTCATCCAGGAGGTCGGAGAGATCCGAATCTCGTCCACGAGGACCTCGATCGTGTGGGCGCGCGTCTTTTCCAGAGGGATCGGCTCGTCCAGCTCCCGGAAGGTTCCGTTAACCCGAGCGCGAAGAAAACCCTTTTTCCTCAGCCTCTCGAACAGGCGGTGGTATTCCCCCTTGCGGCCCTTGATCATGGGTGCCAGGACCTTCACCGTCTGGCCGGGAAAAGAGGACCGGACCCGCTCAAGGATCTGGTCGGGAGTCTGTGTCCTCACCTCTTTTCCACAGTTCGGGCAATGGGGCGTTCCAACCCGGGCGTAGAGCAGGCGGAAAAGGTCATAAATCTCTGTGATGGTGCCGACCGTCGAGCGTGGATTCGTCGAAATGGTCTTCTGGTCGATGGAGATCGACGGGGAGAGGCCCTCGATGGACTCGACCTCAGGCTTTTCCAGCTGTTCGATGAACTGCCGGGCATAGGTCGAAAGGCATTCGATATAGCGCCGTTGGCCTTCAGCGAACAGCGTGTCAAAGGCCAGGGACGATTTCCCGGAACCGCTGGGGCCGGTGACCACGACGAGCCTGTTCCGCGGCAAAGTGACGTCGATCCTCTTCAAGTTGTGCTGGGCCGCCTTCTTGACCCGGATCTCTTCGAGCATGAAATCATTGTACCATGCCTTGTCCGGTTTTCGTCAGTTGGAGGGATCGCCAACAAGGGCTCAGGGACATCTCTTTCGCCCTTATTTATACAAACGCATTAAATAGTTTGACATCTGACTTTAAGCGGCCTGAAGCCGCCCTCACTCCCCCGGCCCCCGGGGAACCAGTCCCGTCGGTTCCCCCCGTCGAAAAAGCCGACGGGTCCCCCCTCCGCTACGGGGGCTTGAGGACGGCATTCAGTGCCGTTCATACATTGTAAC